>JBFHGV010000213.1:0-5981 GCA_041582955.1 Arenibacter sp. | reverse complement strand
TTCAATAATTAATTAGTATGGAACTTTTTCACCCTGCGAAGATCGAGTTAAGAAAGAAGCCGAAATATGATGGAAGTCATTTATTGGGTGGTTAATTGGCTTTAATTTTAGAGTATAAAACAGCCTTGATCAATAATTGTTTCCAATTATCAAGGCCGGCAACGTTATAAATGTCTACACGGACTTGGTTGCCATATGGTATATTGGACCCAACAACAAATAATTTATAAGATGAAAACACTTTTGTATGCCACCGATTATTCGGAAAACTCCATTCCAGCTTTAAAATACGCCTATGCTTTGAGTGAAAAGCTTGGGATGCGTTTGGTTATAACCCATATATTTGAATTCCCAAGTATTTTAGGTGCCGAGGCACTGGACAATCCCCTTCCCCATATACAGGAAGTTGCCTATAAGACCAACCGTACCAAGTTAGAGGAGTTGTGTAAGGAACACCTTGATGGGGATTGGGACAGCCCGAATCTAAGATTGGAGGCATCCGAAAATAATTCGGTCCTAAAAGGGATCCTTGCAAAGGCCGAGGAATGGCATTCACAAATGATTCTGGTAGGGATGAAAGGCGAAACCGGACTAAGGGAAATGATAATGGGAAGTACTACCAAAAAACTAATAGAAAAGGCTCCCTGTCCTGTATTGGCAATTCCTTCGGATATGGACAATACACAGATAAAAACCATTGTTTACGCTACGGATTTTGAGGAGGAGGATATACTTGCCATTCAGAAACTAACAGAAATTGCCAAGCCGCTGGATGCTCAAATCAAGGTGGTACATATTTCCACCAAGCATGAATATGCAGGGAATCTATTGATGGATTGGTTTAAGGAATTGCTGGAGAGCAAAGTAGATTACCACAAAATTGAGTTCGAGTTGTTGTTCTCCGAAGATATTTTTGATTCCCTACGTGACTACTTGGGTGTGACAAATGCAGATCTTGTGGTAATGCTGGAAAGGGAAAAGAAAGGATTCTTAAAAAAATGGTTCCATAAAGATTTGGTCAAAAAAATGGAATCCTATGGCAAGGTAACTCTAATGAGTTTTAACGAGCACAACCTAAAAACCTTGTATTTCTAATTCTTATTGCTTGTCGCGGCTCCGAACAATGCGGCTCCGAACAGTGCTGTCTTATCTTTTAATATTACTTTAACCGGAACCCTCTCCAATAGGGGATTCATACGTCCCGACTGTACAAAATGGGAATTAAAAATATCCTTGTCCATCTTTTTAACGATTTTTGGCAGAATGCCCCCACCAATAAAAATTCCCCCTGTGGCCTTGAATTTAAGGGCAAGTTGGGCCGATTCTATGGCTAAAAAGCGGATAAAAAGTTCCAAGGTTTTAATACATACGGCATCCTTCTCGTCCAGAGCAGATGCTGTGATAATTGCGGAAGGATTTCCTTGGGCCATTTTCACGCTTAACCATTGAGGTTCCTCTTTTCCACTTTTGGCCCGTAAAAAAGTATAGACATCCAGTATACCGGGACCGGAGATCAACCTTTCCCAACTTACGTGACCGTATTTCCGTCCCAAGTATTTAAAAATTTGAAAATCCAATGTGTTACGGGAACTAAAGTCACAGTGTCCTCCCTCGGAGGCAAAGGGGTGATATTGAGTACCGTCCCAAAATAAACCAGCTTCCCCAAGACCCGTGCCAGGAGCAATTAGGGCGGCATTCCCTGGTATATCCTGTCCCGAGCGCAAACTTTCAAAGGCATTTTTCGGGAGCATCGCCAATCCATAAGCGTGGGCTTCCATATCATTTATAATGGTGACTGAACCTATATTTAGTTGACTTTCTAATTTTTTACTGTCTATTTCCCATGGAAAATTAGTACCACTTACCTTGCCATTGATTACTGGACCGGCAACTCCCAAGCAGATCGCGTTAATTTTAGGGAGCTTATTGTTATGGAACTGTTGGTAAACCTCCAAGAATGAATTGTACTCCTTTGTGGGGTATGATTCTTCCTTAAGGAGCTGAAGGCTACTATCCTTTATGCTAAAAAGACCCATATTGGTTTTGGTGCCTCCCACGTCTGCAGCCAATATTGTCCCGTTTTCGGGAAATGTATACCTGTTCAAATAAGCAAATGGAATATGTGGATTATTAATATGGGGTAAAGTAAAATGTTCTATATGATCCATACTGCTATTCTTTATTGCATATATTTTTTCCTGTGCTATTAAATATAAAGGTTAAAATAAGGATTCCACAAATTGTTCACAAAGTCTTTTTTGCCGTTTATAGTAGAAAGCAGGGGATAGTATGGTTTTTCGGGTACGTAATATTGTCCTTGTATTCCTATCCTAAGGAAGTTTTTTGTGTTCGTATCCACTCGTACAATTTGTCGGCATCGTCTTTATTGCACAGCTGGGTCCCTTCATACATGGTAGCGGCTGTTCCGCAGGCCACACCATATTTAACCATCTCACTTGGGGTTCTCCCTTGAAGTAGGCTCATCACCATCCCTGCTACCATACTATCTCCTGCTCCAATAGTGGTTTTTTGGAGTACAGTAGGGGCGGGAATATGCTCCATATAATCTTTTTTGGCCAATAAGGCCCCCTTGGGGCCGAGGGATACTACCAGAATTTCACAATTGTGCTGTTCAAGAAATTTTTTGGCAATAGATTCCAACGCCATGGCAGAAATGGATTCTACCCCACAAAGGGTACTTAGTTCCCCTAAATTGGGCTTCATAAGATAGATGGGCGATTTACTTGCCTGAAGCAGTGCCTCACCGGAGGTATCCAATATAAAACGTACATTTTTCTTTTGGGTAATGGCCGCCACAAGGTTATAAAAATTGTTGGGCATTCCAGGGGGTAATTTTCCACTGGCAACCAAATAATCCCCTTCATTTAAATTGTTTTCCAAATGTCCAAGAAGTGTTTCCCATTCCTCTTTTTCTACCTGTGGACCGGGCACTCCAAAACGGTATTGAAGGTTGGTGTTGGTATCTGTGACAGAAAGATTGTCGCGCGTCCAGCCTTTAATGGGAACCATCAATTGTTGAATACCACCTTTGTCCAGTAGCAACTTTAAATGCTCCCCCGTTGGCCCTCCTCCAAGGTAGATACAAAGTGATTCACCACCTAATTTTTTAATGGCGCGGGAAACATTAATGCCACCACCACCCGCATCATAGATAGGGGAGCTACAACGAAGTTTTGTATTTGGGCTTATGCCGGCAACGGTAACACTTTTGTCTACAACTGGGTTTACCGTAAGGGTAACGACTTTTTTGTGCATGTTGTGGTTATTAACTAATTACACTTTTATAGATTCTATGTACTATCCTGGCTTTTGGGCCAATTTTTAAAAGAAGGTGAGCACATGCCAAGGTACAGCAGAACAAAATTGCTTCTAATTTTATCCTGAGTAAAAAAGGCCAAGTTCTATGGGGAATTTATTTATTTGCAAACCGCTATAATTTAAGCTAATTGTGTTAGGTTTTAGACTATGTCTCTTTTCTTTTACCTGTAAACTCGGATATTTTTATGCGGTACACAATGGGAATACCACGAGAATACAGTTTACTGGAAAACTCACTTATAAACTCTGTTTTCCTATTCTCATTTTTTTCTATAACACTTTTTACCCCTTCCGTAAATTTATGCAGTTTAAATTTGGCTTCACTGCCTTGTAGTTCCTCATAAGTGCCATGAACCAAAATAGATTGCCAATTTTTGGTAGATTTTATTTCCTCTACCAATAAAGATACCGCCGGATTTTTTCGCATAGCGTCAATTTTATGGCCAGTTGCAGAGTAACTTATAATACTATGGTCCTCTTTATCATAAAAATAGGTGGTAGGTATTACATATGGACTCTGCTGTGATATATAGCCCAAATGGCCTGTATAATTGTTTGAGAGAATACGAATACTTTCGTTAGGCGTAATATCGATCATATTTCAATGTTGATAATAAATTTGCTAAACCGTTTTTTAGAACCGTCAATAGTTCAAGTTCCTTTTGCTGTGTCAAATCTATTGTCTTTTATAACGATAAAATATGACAAAGGTCAGTAGCACGTATGTACACCGTTTTTAAAACAGATATAGTGTTCCAGCCTTAGATGTTCATCCCAAGTGTACTTGCCCTCCTATAAAAGAAATATGTTTTTACTTAAAGTCGTTTGGGTGGGGATGCTTCCATGGGGCTCGATAATCTCTTTGTAAAAGTGCAGTTGCCTCAGCATCATTGACCACCACAATATTTTTAGGGTCATAGATAAGGCTCCTTCCTGTGGCCATGGCCATATTGGCTAAAATACAGCTTGCTGTGGAAACATGTCCTTCCCGTATGTCGGCGATGGGCAAGGTCCCTTTATCAATGGCAGCAAGGAAATCCAACATATGCAACCTGGTTGCAGGGGCGGCATTTAGTTCTATATCCTTTTCGGTAAGGTCTTCTGGGTATTTTTCTTTTTCATAAACAACATCCATATGTATCTTTTCTCCATCCCCATGGGGGACAAAATCTGCTCTCATGGTGCTTCCGGACAATGTGCCTTTCTCCCCATATAGTTTAAATGACCAAGGGTAATCCGGGTCGGCAGGTGTCCCCCAACTTCTATGCTGCCAAACACAGTTGAGTTCATTAAACTCGAATATGGCGGTTTGGGTGTCGGCAATGTTGGATTTGCTATCTTTTTGCACATATATCCCCCCGGTAGAACTAATTTTTTTGGGCCAATCCAAATCTAGCATCCACCTAACCGTGTCCAGCATGTGAACGCACATATCTCCCATTATACCGTTGCCGTACTCCATAAAGGCACGCCACCACCGTCTATGTGGCAAGCCGTCATAGGGTCTTAGAGGAGCGGGGCCGGTCCACATTTCGTAATCCAGAAATTCAGGAACGGCAGTTACGGGAGGATTGCCTTTGGCCCTCATATGATAATAACAACACATTTCTACATGGGATATTTTTCCCAATAGTCCGGCTTCTACAATGTTTTTTTTGGCATCAATAAGGTGGGGGGTACTCTTGCGCTGTGTTCCAACTTGTACCACCTTATTATATTTTCTGGCGGCAGCAACCATAGCTTCGCCTTCAATTACATCAACACTTATAGGTTTCTGTACATAAACATGAGCACCTGACCTTAAGGCTTCTATGGCCTGTAGGGCATGCCAGTGATCTGGGCTGCCTATAAGTACAATGTCCAAATCTTTTTCGGCAAGCATTTTTCTGTAATCTGTATAGGTGCGAGGTGACTTTCCTGAAGTCTGTCTAAGTTGTATTAGGTTGGCCGCCTGGGCAAGCATACGTTTATCCACATCGCAAATGGATACTACGTTTACTTGGGTTACTTGCATCAGTCTAAACAGGTCGCTTTTTCCGTACCAGCCAGCACCTATAAGTCCAACACGCAGTGGCTTGGCACGATATAGGAGTTCCATGCCATAGGATCCGAATGAAGAAAGTGCCAAGGATGCCGCAGCCCCCTTAATAAAATGTCGTCTGTTGATGTTAAAGGTTTTGGTATCCATGGTAATTAGGTTGAATTGGTGATTGTTAAAATTGCTGAGGATAATTTACAAATAAACCTAAAAAATAAGATAAAATATCGCAAAAGATATCAAAACTGAAGATCTCTTAAAAGATGCCTGACAGAACATGGCTATTGACAGTACCCAGTTCTTCTAGGTAAATAAGGGGCGAAGATAGGTTGAAACCGGGGTAGGGGTATGTCTATATTTTTCTGTAAAACCTCTGTAAGGGATTTAGTATTGAACGAAACAATAGGGTATAGAAAATACTTTCATAGTTAATATGGATACCCAATAACAGACGATATGGCCATTTTAGGTTTCTTCCATTAAATTTACTACAAGGGCAGTCCATCCGGTTTGATGTGATGCTCCTACACCTCTACCACTGTCTCCGTGAAAATACTCATAAAACAGGATCATGTCCTTAAAATGTGTGTCCTGATATTATTAT
>JBFHGV010000212.1:0-5987 GCA_041582955.1 Arenibacter sp. | reverse complement strand
CTAGTGGTGAAAACTCCCAAATTCCGGTGCATGGGCAAAACATATTCGTCTTTTCTTAAGGCACTGGTCACCCCTACGGATATGGCCTCCTGACCAATTCCGCTGAACCATTTGCTAATTCTTCCCTGTCGTAAGAGAATTAACATTTTCTCTTCTATTAAACGGGGTTTTAGCATTCGCTGATAAAGCTGTAATTGCATAGCCTTATCCACACTATCTCCTCTGTACTGCATGTTATGTTTTTCTGCTTTTTCAATATAAAATTGCATAAATGTAACAAAAGGTAAAAACAAAGTAGCATATTATAGCAATAAGATTGTCTTTATATTATTAACTTTGATTTATCTAAAAATTTAAGACGATGAGTGCAATACCCAGTGTAAATCTTGAAGATTTTATATCCGGTGATACTACGAGAAAGAAAAAATTTATAAAAGAAATTGGCAGTGCTTTTGAGAATATTGGTTTTGTGGCACTTAGCGGACACTTTTTATCTGAAAAATTGGTTGGGGACCTGTATTCCGAAATCAAAAAATTCTTTGATCTGCCCCAGGAGACCAAGGATAAATATGAAATTGAGGGTATTGGTGGGCAGCGTGGGTACACTTCTTTTGGAAAGGAGCATGCCAAAGGAAGAAAAGAGGGTGATTTAAAGGAGTTTTGGCACTTTGGACAGTATGTTGAAAACGACCCCGTATTGGAAAAGGCATACCCTTCCAATGTGCAGGTGGCGGAGTTGGATCGTTTTAATGAAGTGGGTAGGGAAACCTATAAAATGTTGGAAAAGACAGCTCAATACGTGTTAAGGGCCCTGGCCCTACATTTAAAATTGGAGGAAAACTATTTTGACGAGTTTATTAAGAACGGAAACTCCATATTAAGACCCATACATTATCCGCCAATTACCAATGAGCCTAAAAATGCCGTTAGAGCAGCGGCCCATGGGGATATTAATTTAATAACCTTGCTTATGGGAGCACATGGAAAGGGACTTCAGGTTAGAAACCATAAGGGAGAATGGGTCGATGCCATTGCCAAACCAGATCAGCTTATGATCAATGTGGGCGATATGCTATCGCGCTTAACCAACAATAAATTAAAATCTACTATACATCAGGTGGTTAACCCCCCCAAGGAATTGTGGGGAACCTCCAGATATTCCGTACCGTTTTTCATGCATCCTATTAGTGAGATGCCTTTAAATTGTTTGGACAACTGTGTGGATGAAGAACATCCAAAACAATATGAGGACATTACCGCAGGGGAGTTTTTACACGAACGGCTGATTGAGTTGGGACTCATTAAAAAATAGGTCTACATCTAATTTTTATAGAGTTCATTTGTATTGGGCCTAGGAGGCCAAATTAGTTAACATATATAATAGGACACTATGAAAAAAATTATGTTGCCCATGGTGGTATTGGTGGTGATGGCATTTAGCTTGGCAGATGCTACCCTGACCAAGGCCGAAAGAAGGTTTGCCATCAGTGAACTGAATAAAACGCATGATCGTTTTACCGGTACGTTGAAAGGATTAAATTTGGAACAGCTCAACTATAAGGTTGCAGACGACTCTTGGTCTATTGCCGAGTGTGTAGAGCATTTGGCTATTTCGGAGAACTCCATATTTGGAATGTTGACTCTGGCATTAAATACGGAGGCCGATCCCTCAAGGAGGGATGAAGTTAAGATGTCAGATGAACAGATAATTGCCATGATAGTAGATCGTAGTAATAAGGTGAAGACCAGTAAAGCCTTTGAGCCCTCTGGTAAATTCGGAAACTTTGCGGAAACAGTAGAAGAATTTAAATCTAAGAGAAAGGAACATATTAGGTATATTAAGACAACCCAGGATGATTTAAGAAACCGTTATCAACAATTTCCGTTTGGAACAATTGATGCCTATCAAATTGTTCTATTTATGTCTGGTCATACGGAACGGCATGTGCGCCAAATGGAAGAAATAATGGAAGACCCTGGCTTTCCGAAGTCCTAGAGATGAAATAGCAATCTCTGGAAACCCATCTAAATGAAACCAGTAATTGGATAGGATGGGTTTCTTTTTTTAAGGTATGGAACCTATATTAGCACAATAAAATAAGATTATAATGGACTTAAAAGATCAATTACAAAATCTATTTCCTGATCACCAGCCTTCCGAAGAGGAAAAAATCACAAAAAAAAGTGATATATGGCTGCAAGAAGAGCCTATAATATGTAAGTACGAAAAAAGAAAAGGGAAACCCATTACCATTTTGGAAGGCTATAATGGAGCGGAGGACGATTTTAAAAAATTGGCAAAGGATTTAAAAACCAGACTTAGTGTTGGTGGTAGTTTTAAAAACGATTCCATTATAATTCAAGGGGATTATAGGGATAAAATCATGAAAATATTGCAAGAAAAAGGATTTAAGGTAAAACGCGTTGGAGGTTAGATTTTTGTTAATTATTTTTGGATTTTATAAGAAAACACTACATTTATTAGTCACAACCTAAACCACCAAAGACAATGAGTTCCCAATTACACATAACGAACGGTGATATACTCACCGAAAAATTAAGGACCCTAAAGTTACAAGGTGATATTATTACCTGGCGCGAGATGTTGTGCGAGGGTAAGACAGAAACCAACGTGGGGAGTGAATCTTTTTGGAAAACTAGATTCGAGTTTTTAAACAAAAACTATAAAATCTCCAAATCTTGGTTTATAGATAAGACCTTAAAAGAATATCGCACCCTTTGTAATCACAAACAAGAGGATCATATAGTGTTATGGTTTGAACATGATCTTTTTGATCAAATCAATATGTTGGCGGTTATAAGCTGGTTAAAGACCCATAGGCCCTATGCCCAAATTTCTTTGGTTAGCGGTGATGGGGAGGGCAAATCGGCTAATTTGCTGGGATTGGGTAGTTTAAATGACGATCAATTACGGAAGTTATTCAATAATCGTACACTTTTAACCCAGGATGATGTAGAATATGCGGATTATGTATGGCAATTGTATTGTAGTGACAATCCCATTAGGTTGGAAAATTTGAAAGACTTTGACAGTTTTCAATTCGCTCACCTTTCTGGGGCCATAGAAGCCCATTTATTGCGTTTTCCTACTATTAAAAACGGACTTAATGCGGTGGAAAATAATATTTTGAAGTTGGCCGTTGATACCAAGCCTAGAACAAAGTTGGCATTATTGAACACTGTATTGAACAATCAAGGAGTTTACGGCTTTGGAGACACGCAATATGAAAGGGTGATTACCAAATTAAAGCCTCTTTTCTCCAATTTTAATCCTGTTAGGCTTTCTAAAAAAGGAAAGGAAATTTTGGAGGGCAAAACCAGCTACTATTCCTGTATACAAGAAAACGACGCTTATTTGGGAGGCGCCCTAAAATATAATTTCCTTTATAACTCCGAAACAAATCGCATCCTAAAATTATAGAATGAATTTTGGTTCATCCGAGCTTATCCTTAATGCTGATGGAAGCATTTACCATCTTAGTTTATTACCAGAAGATTTAGCAGACACCGTTATTACCGTTGGTGATCCAGACCGGGTAAAATTGGTGTCCCAATATTTTGATTTTGTGGAGCTGAAAAAGGGCAAGCGCGAATTTATAACCCATACCGGACGTTTAAATAACAAACGCATAAGCGTGATATCTACAGGTATAGGGACAGACAATATTGATATTGTGTTAAATGAGTTAGACGCCCTGGTCAACATAGATCTTAAAACCAGGTCTATTAAAGATAAGAAGACTAGCTTGGATATTGTACGCATAGGCACCTCTGGAGCCATTCAGCCCGAAATACCAGTAGACTCTTTTTTATTGAGCGAATACGCGATGGGGCTGGACAGCCTGTTACATTTTTATGATAGTCAGCACATTCAACATATGGAGATTCAAAAGGCATTTCTAGACCACAGCGAATGGTTTGGCGGACTATCAGTTCCATACGTGGTGCAATGCGATGCCCATTTGGCAGAGGTATTTAATTCCAACAAGATGCAATTGGGTTTTACCGCTACCAATGTGGGTTTTTACGGACCTCAAGGCAGAAGCTTACGGCTTGGCCTAAGGGATGCCCAATTGAATCACAAATTAGCCCGTTTTAGATATGGTCACATAAGGATAACCAATTTGGAAATGGAAAGCTCTGGTATTTATGGCCTGGCAAAATTATTGGGGCATAGAGCAGTAAGCCTTAATGCTATAGTAGCTAATAGGGCAACAGCTGAGTTCTCCAATAATCCCAACAAATGTATGGACCAATTAATTACCTATACTCTAGAAAGGATAGTAAATGCCTAGGGGATTTAGTAACATGAATTAAGAAAAAAGATTTGAAAAAAGTAAAAATTATAGGCGTTCCGGAACACTTTAATTTTCCATGGCATTTGGCCATAGAGGAAGGGGCATTTGAGGCCCGCGGTATAGACTTGCAATGGGAAGATATTCCAGAAGGTACGGGTAAAATGGCCAGCTTATTAGAGGAAGGGAAAACAGATTTGGCCATCATTCTTACTGAGGGTTTAGTAAAGAGCATAACAGAAGGTAATCCTTCTAAAATTGTTCAGGAATATATTGCTACTCCCCTATTGTGGGGTATTCATGTTGCTGCCAAAAGCAATTATACAGAGCCGGTTGATTTAAAAAACAAGGTTGCAGCCATAAGTAGATATGGAAGTGGCAGTCATCTTATGGCCTTCGTCAACGCCAAAAACAATGGTTGGGATACCCAAGACTTAAAATTTGAAGTGGTCAATAATCTGGAAGGCGCTATTTCTGCACTGACAGACGGAAGGGCCGATTATTTTATGTGGGAGCGCTTCACCACAAAGCCACTGGTTGATAAAGGTGTTTTTAGAAGAATAACAGATTGCCCAACCCCATGGCCTTGTTTTGTTGTTGCTGCAACAGATAGATTTATAGCCCAAAACCATGGCACCCTGTCCCATATCTTGGAAGTTATTAATATTTATACAGCCGATTTTAAAAGAATTCCCAGTATAGACAGGAGTTTGTCCAATAATTACAATCAACAGTTGCAAGATATACAACACTGGTTAAGTTTAACAGAATGGGGTCAGAGTAATATAAAAGCAAAAACTCTGGAACTGGTCCAAAATACCTTAATGGACCTGAATCTCATAGAAAAGAAATTAGCTGTAGCCAATGTAGTACATTCTTTAAGGGAATAAAAATTCTTACTATTAAGTCGGCTTAGGGTTCGTAAAAATAAGTTTGGATTATCTTTCTGAAGTTTATATCGGATAGCGGTTTGTGCAAGCATTCTTTAACCCTAGGGTTTGAAAGTGCTTTGTAAGTTACCTCTTCACAAGCATTGGCGGTTAGCACTGCAATGATGATCTTTTCTTTTTCCTCTTGTCTAAAAAGGATGTTAAAGGCTTCCAAGAACTGCCAGCCGTTCATTATGGGCATCTCTATATCCAAGATTACCAAGAAGCTACCTTTTTCTATATCATCAATATTGGCTTCAATGAAGTCTAATGCCCTATGCCCATCCATAACGGTATCTATTTCTAGATCGGGAATAAGTTTCTTTAAAAAAAGTTTATTTAACATATTGGTCGTGCCATCATCATCAACCAACAATACCTTTTCCAATTTTATAGAATTCATTAAGCTTTTATTGTTTTAAACTATAAGTACTTGTTTTAATTTGGAATATAAATTTTAACAAAAAATACAAATATAAATGTACTTGCTCGTTCAAATATACTTTTAAGTAAAAAACTTGTGGTTTTTAGTGTGAACAAAATGTTAAATAACACGAATCAACTTGTGTAATTTTAAAACGAGTTTGTTAATAGTCCTTAAATGTATAACAAAGGCCATTTACCATAGTATAGGTTTCTTACCCTTTTCGCGTAAAATTTTATTAGTAGTGCTAAAATGCCTGTTTCCAAACCAATACCCTCTATTGGCACTCAAAGGTGAAGGGTGGCCGGAGCTCAACAT
>JBFHGV010000211.1:0-6020 GCA_041582955.1 Arenibacter sp. | reverse complement strand
TTTGGAATCGTCTACATCTGTGTTGTCCACACCATCTTCTTCTCCTCCGGTAATTCCCAATTCAATTTCCAAGGTCATACCCATTTTGCTCATTCTGGCAAGGTACTGCTTACAAATTTCAATGTTTTCCTCCAATGGTTCTTCGGAAAGGTCTATCATATGTGAGCTGTACAATGGTTTGCCGGTTTCAGCGAAATGTTTCTCACTTGCCTCCAAAAGTCCATCTATCCAAGGTAATAGTTTCTTGGCACAGTGGTCTGTATGTAAAATTACCGTGGCACCGTAGGCCTCCGCCAATTGATGTACGTGCTTTGCTCCTGCAGTAGCTCCCAAGATGGCAGCTTGTTGCCCTTCATTGGACAAGCCTTTTCCTGCATTAAATTGGGCGCCTCCATTGGAGAACTGTATAATTACGGGAGCATTTAAACTGGCAGCAGTTTCCAAAACTCCGTTAATAGTGTCTGATCCTATAACATTAACGGCAGGAAGAGCAAAACCCTTTTCTTTGGCATAATTGAAAATTTCCTGAACTTCATCACCGGTAGCAACTCCTGGTTTAATATTGTGAGCCATAATCTTACTTTATTGAGTTAATTAAAAGATGGGACAAAAGTAATAAAATATTTAGCTCTAAAAAGGATAATTTATACCTATGTTAAATACACCATTGGATAAATTGTAGTCGCGAAACCATCTTTTGGACGATTCTTCGGCCGGATTGTAGGTCTTAAAGCCCATATCTAGCCTAAATACAAAATAGGTGAAATCATACCGTAGTCCAAATCCTGTGCCCAAGGCTATGTCCCCAAGGTCTGCTAGATTATCAAAGGTGGCATTCTCATCCTTAACATTGTCCAATACGTTCCAAATATTGCCCGCATCGGCAAAAAGAGCTCCTTTTATATCCCCCACTATAGGGAACCTATATTCCAGGTTAAAGGCCAATTTTAAATTGGCTTCGTTAAAATCGTTTACATCCTCGGTCTTACCAGGGCCTAGGGAATACGGTAGCCATGCCCGGTTATCGTTGGATCCCCCGGCAAAATAACTTCTCACAAAAGGTATATTGTCCGAATTGCCATAAGGTACCGCAATTCCAAAGAAACTTCTAAAGGCCAATACGTTGGTTCCTGAGAAACTCCAGTGTTTTGTAAAATCGAATTCGGTTTTTACGTATTGGGAAAAGGGGACATTAAAGACCAATAACTTGTCGTCCTCGTTTTTGTTGAAGGGGATCAATGTGGATATGCCCGAGAGCAGGTTTCCGGCACTTTCCAGTTTCCATCTAATCTTATAAAAACTATTGTCGGTAATACCTTGTTTATTGTTTTTGTTGAAGGTGAAATTACTGGCAAAAATTAAATTGTTTTCCGTTAGCCTTTTTCGTCTTTCCTCTATACTGCTTATATCGTCAAAATCCTCTTCGGTAGCGGAAACTTCACCATTGAGTATAGCATTGATAAAGCCTGTGGTGCCCTCAGGGATAATTAAAGTAGGGTCTGTATCATCCGATGTGCTCTCGTAATAATCGGCCAGGGAAGCTTCGGTCTCGTAATTGTCTGCTATTTCGTCCAGGTTTTCAAAGGTGTTCTCGTAGACCGAGAAAAATCTATCGGGGTTCACATTGCGCACAAATTGTACGTTGATCAGTTCGGCCGTGAGTTTTTTGAAATCTGTGGGCGACCAATTGTAGCCGAGTACGGTATTGAAAGTCTGCTTGTCCAGGCCAATATTTTGCTGAAAACTGGTTCCAATAGATATATTGGTCTTGGGGAGCATATAGCTGGGAATGATCCTAGAGGTGTTTACAAAGGGAAACCACAAACGAGGGAGGTTTAGGTTGATGTCCCCGCCAAATTCCAGCAAATTAAAAAAACGGTTGTCTACTATGTCCGGGTCCTTGGAGGCTCCTAGATTTATTCGCCCCGATATGCTCAGGTTTTCAGCTCCCTTAAATAAATTTCTAGCTTGTAATGAAGGGCTAAATGCCAGTCCCAGGAATTGGATATTGGAATGGGTTATGTCAAAATCTGTTCCCAGGGAATATTTGGGTTTAGGGGAAAGATAGATGTTGGTGGTCAATTCTGCTTGGGTGCTATCTTCCACAAATTCTATATTGGGATACTTAAAGGTGTTGAGGTTGGTGATTTGCCTATAGGTCCTTATCCTGTCAATTTCCCTGTAGATACTGTCCTTTTTGAGGAAAACGGCATCGGTAAGCGTTTTGGGCTTAAACCGTAATTTATCGTAGTAGTAGATGGTATAGTTTTTATAATCTACCTTTTTTAGGCTATCCTGCCCATTGTTGAACAGGTAGTTGGTGTAAATGTTGATCTTTTTAAAGGTGTGTACCTTGTATTCAGAGGTTGTAAGGTTATTGTCGGTCCTTTTTTTTAGGTTTTCAATATTTAAAAGAATATCCAACTTTTGATTGTTCCCAATTTTGGTGGTGTCCCCAATTAAATCATAGGAAATGGAGCTTTCTTGAAAGTTATGGATACCGTTGTTTCTAAAGAGGTTGGTAAGCCTTTCGCGTTCGCTATTGAAATTTTCCAGATCAATTTGTTCCCCTGGCCTAATAAACGTATTGCGATTGTTGTTTTTCTGGATAGAATCTAAAGCCGGAGAGGCTATTTGGGTAGATATAGAATCTATTTTATAAGGGTTGCCCAAGTCTAGCCTGTAGTTCATAATGGCCCGTTGACTTCTGGCGCTACTGTCTACTTCATAGGTAGTGGAATTGTTAAAATAGCCCTTGCTCTTATAGTAGGCATTTAAGCGTTGTAGGGACCTTCTAGCCTTAGTGGTGTCTATTATGGTGGGTGCTTCTCCTATGTTTTTGAGCCAAACGCTGGCGCCCTTAACCAAAAAAGATTCGCCCAACCTCTCCACTTGCTTTTTAGAGAGTATCCTAGTAAGTCGTTTTTCCCTTTTTTCTTTCTTGTGAAGCCATGCCTGAAAGGAGGAATCGGGGTTTTTCTTGGCCAGGTTGTAAAGGTTTAACCGTAACGGATATCCCAATAGGGTGCTATTGGGTTTTTGAAAGATAAGGCTGTGGATATCTTCATTGGTGACCTTTGCACTATCCGCATAAATTAAGTTTTTGGTAAGCAGCAGTTCATCTTCACCAACTCTTTTTACGGCATTACATGAGGTAATTGCAATAGCTAGCAATAATAATCTTACTTTCGTACTGTTTATATCCATAAACGATCGCATCCTCATAGAGGTCAAAAATACGTTATTTGTATGGTTGTTAAAAGCCAAATAAAATTTATAAAAAATTTACAGCAAAAAAAGTATCGAACCCAAAATCGACTCTTTGTTGTAGAAGGGATAAAGACTGTAAAGGAACTATTGGATTCCAGTGTGGAAGTCTATAAAATCTATGTAACGGACAGCAATGTACTAGGGGTTGACCGTGATTTTATAGAATTGGTTGCCCAACAGGAATTGAAAAAGATGAGTGGTTTGGCAACGCCCAATAAGGTATTGGGGGTATTTCATATGCCGGAACCTGAGCCTATAGATTTTTCTGGTTGGGTCGTTGCTTTGGACGATGTTCGGGATCCGGGGAATTTGGGTACCATTATTCGCTTGTGTGACTGGTTTGGTATTTCCAGTCTAATTTGCTCGTCCAATACGGTAGATTGTTATAATCCCAAGACCTTACAGGCTACCATGGGATCTATTAGTAGGGTCAACATTGTCTATGCCGATCTGCAACAGCTATTGGGGGGATTGGAACTTCCTGTTTTTGGAGCTTTTATGGAGGGTAAAGTAGTCTATACAGAGCAAATGCCCCAAAAAGGAGTGTTGGTGATGGGGAACGAGGCCAATGGCATCTCTCCGGCTATAGCGGATTTGGTCAATAAAAAAATTAGTATCCCACAGTTCGGGGATAAGACTGCCGAAAGTTTAAATGTAGCTACGGCTACCGCCATTCTATTGAATGAGGTAAGAAGGGGGTAGGCCTTTACTCAAAGGTAAAATTGATGAACAGGCCCCTTGTCATCATCGCGTCAATATTACCGGTCCAAGGACTATTGGGGTCATTGTCCCTTACCAATTCGTCATTAATGGCAAATACCCCGCGGATAGAGGGGGTAAACTTAAAGTATTCCAAATAGAAATCGATCCCAAAGCCCATTTCGTAATAATAGGTTCTCTTTTTCATTCGGAAGGTAGCGCTGCTATTATCATCCAGACTTTGTTCATTACTGCCCAAGTTTAGGGAGGCCGAGCCTCCGCCAATAAGGAACGGTTTCCAGTTTCCAAGTCTTTTGGTGCTCACTTTAAGGAGTAGGGGGAAGTTGATGTAGGTTGATTTTACTTCTCTAATGGCATCCCTTTCATTGTCAAAACCGGGGAAGCCCAAATTTCTTTGATTGTAATGAAGCCCTGGTTCAAAACGCAAATCCAAAAAATTGTTTAAACGCAATTCGCCTATCAGGCCCACATTGAAGCCAAAAGTTTTTTCTACCAATATATCCGGTAGGTCTTCCTTGTATTCAAATTTAAAGTCGTATTGATTGAGGCCTAAAAAATACCCCCAATTTAGCAGTGGTTTGTCCTCGTTTTCAAGGTTTATGACCGGTTTTTCATTAAACTGCGCTCTAGTGGTCTTGCACAGTAGTAAAAAGCCAATAAAAAGAATAACGATGTTTTTCATACTTTACTTTGTAGCGATGTAAATAGAGGCCACACCAAATGTTTGGGGTTTATTCTCTATACCTATAAACCCAATTTTATCCAAAATATTGTTGAACTGCTTACCGTGGGGGAAAGCTGCTGCCGATTCGGATAAGTAGGCATAAGCGCTACGGTCCTTGGAGAAAAGCTTCCCTATTGCGGGAAGTATGTATTTGGTGTAAAATGTATACCCTTGTTTAAAAGGGGTTCGGGTGGGTACAGAGGTCTCCAGTACTACAAAAGTGCCTCCTGGTTTTAGAACCCTATAAATTTCCGCTAGCCCTTTCTTAAGGTCCTCAAAGTTTCGTACGCCAAAGGCAACCGTGATAGCATCAAAGGTATTGTCTTCAAAGGGGAGGTTCTCACTGTCGCCTACTACCATTTTGATAATATTCCCCAGTTTTTTGTCTTCAATCTTTTTCTTCCCTACTTCCAGCATTCCAGGGGAAATGTCCAGTCCTATGATTTCCTTGGCTCCGGTTGCAGCCATGTTAATGGCCAAGTCACCTGTTCCTGTGGCGATGTCCAGAATTTTAGTGGGTTTGTTTTGGGAGACTATGGATACCACTCTTTTTCTCCATTTTATATCAATACCGAAAGATATCACCCTATTGAGACCGTCATAGTTTCCGGATATGGTATCGAACATTTTTGTTACCTGCTCCTTTTTTCCAAGGTTTGAATCTTTGTATGGGGTAACCTTCTTATCCATTGTCTTCAAATTTTTGGTAAATATACTATATCGTATAAAGTTATAGTTCTAAATTTTCACAATAAACTGTAGGGTCTATTTGTTTTAACTTCAATATTTTGGAACACAACCCAATTTAATTGTGTAATTTTGTCGCGCTCTATATTCAAAGTTAAAAAGAAATGGACTTGGGCAATCCCCTTGTTCTTATGGGGTAAATTAATTAAAATCCCAACGCTAAACGGGGCCTGGCCACAAATGGGTATGGCAAGAAATTAATTGGTGTTTTGGATAGGGGTAACGGAATTCATAATACCGATGAAGTATGCAGCTAATGCTTATGAATACTCATAGGTCGATAATAAAGATTTTACAATACAGATGAAAATTATTATTGCAGGAGCAGGTGAAGTAGGTTTTCATTTAGCCAAATTATTGTCTTATGAATCTCAGGATATTACGCTAATAGACTGTAATAAAGATAGCCTGTCCTATGCTGATAGTCATTTGGATATTAGGGTATTACGTGGCGATGCCACGTCTATCTCGGTTTTAAAGGATGCACAGGTGGGCAAATCGGATTTGGTCATTGGGGTAACGGCTTCGGAGACCACCAATATAACCTTGTGTATGTTGG
>JBFHGV010000210.1:0-6029 GCA_041582955.1 Arenibacter sp. | reverse complement strand
TAAACTCTATACGGTGCAACGTCATGTAAATCAGTGTTTGAGGGCTGCACGCCCAAGCTGAAGGGTAGGCGGTTAGAGCTTATGGGTAACCATGGGCCTAGATAAATGATAAGGAGACCTTGAATTGCTTCAAGGTTAACAGAATCCGGCTTATGACCTGCTTTTTTTTTAATGAGACAGCATTTTTGTAGATAATGCGTAGTCGAATTAATGCCGCCAAAGGCGGTATCCTATAAGTACGGAGCGTCTTTTGAACAAGGCTGCCCTATATGTACGGGAGCGTCTTTTGAACCATGCCGACAAAGACGGTATCATTTAAGATTGGGAGTTACCTTTGAATATTGCCGCCAAATGGGGCGCCAAATTGGTTATTTGTTTGAAAAGTGTAATTCTTTTAATTTATACGCCAAATGCCATTTGGTGCTGTATGATCTAACTTTGGAGCCAAGTAATTTCGATGGGGCAAAATATCCCGTCACCTGCCAAGTTTTAATTTATCAATAAAAGAGGTAAAGTGCCATGTTGTAAGAGCATGACTATGCGTCCTTATCAGTCCATTCAAAAAAACTAAAAACGCTACTTCCGTATCTTCTGTGGTCCGTGAAGTGTTTCAAATGCGAAAGATCGGTGTGTTTGGAGTGCTCTATGATCAAAACTCCATTCTCTAAAAGCAACTCTTTTTCAAATACTAGTTGAGCAATTTTTGTAAAATCCTCTGTCGCCATGTTGTACGGCGGATCGGCAAAGATAATATGAGCCTTAACGGCATTGCCTTCCAAGTATTGAAATACATCCCTTTTGATAGCCGATATGGGAAATCCGAAATTGGTTGAAGTTTCTGAAATGTATTTAATGCAGCCCATGTCGCCATCTACAGCAGTAATGTTTTCACTGCCTCGGGAAGCAAATTCATAACTAATATTACCGGTGCCGGCAAAGAGATCCAGTACAATTACGTCGCTGAAGTAATATTGGTTGTTTAGGATGTTGAACAAGGATTCTTTTGCCATGTCGGTCGTGGGCCGTACCGGCAGTTTTTTTGGGGCAGTAAGCCTTAGTCCTTTGTTTTTTCCTGATATAATGCGCATTATAGGCTGTTTAAAAGGGTGAAATCTATGGTTTCCTTTTCCAGTTCCCCAAAGTGGTAGAAAGAGGTGCTTGACGGGATAAAGATAGATATATCCTTTATGTACCTATGGCACATTTCGTATAGTGCATCGCCCTCCTCAATAGACCCAAATAATTTAAGTTTAGTGCTTTCTGTATCTAATTTTAATTGCTCAAAGGTAAATAGAAGATAGTAGATGAAATCTTCCTTGGTGGCAAAACTAAAATTATTGTAAAGTATAAGTTTTTTCTGCGAAATGATGGTGATGTCCATATGGCCCTCAATGAGGTGGACATAGCAAATGGGTTCGTTGCTATTACCGTGGCTGTTGATCAGTGTTTGAATAAGGACACTGCCGTGGTGCATAAATTCAAATTCTCCGAAAAGATCGTAGATGTAATTATTGATATTAACAAAGGGTACATAAACATTTACCAGTTCCAAATTGTTTACCTCGTCGTATTCCAGGTGGTCGTTGGCCAATATTTTGGCGTTGAATTTAAGGTAATTGGCCAGTTCATCTTTATTGAACAGTGGCTTGGGAACAAGACTGAAAAGGTTGTTTCTGTGGATAACCACTACTTCTGAAAATGTAATATCCCCAATCTTGTTCTGTTCAAAAAGAAGTTTTATTTCTTTTTGAACGGCATAAGGGGTTAGTTCATTTTCAAATACTATTCGTTCTGAAGCAAGAATGGTATTGGAAAGTGTGTCCAGAACACAAAAAGAAAGTCCATTCAAGCTAACTTGAATGGACAATTTATGATATTCCGAATTAGAATTTTCTAAGATGCTATTGGTCGATTCGTTTGTCATATATAGAAGGCCAATTTCCACTGGTACTTACCTCGGTCAACGATCCAACTCTAATAACATTTCCATTGACCTCGTCAACGTTTACTTGCGTATTTTCTTTGGCCAAAAGCGTTTTGGGCTGATCGTGTAAAACAATGTCTTTGCTAACTTTTGCTTCAAAAACTGGGGCTTTGTAACCGCCTTTTTCGATGATGGTAGCTTTCATTTCAAATTTTTCTCCATTGGGAGCAAAGGGAACATTCATCATGGTCTTGTAACGGTTGTCTTTCTTAAACAAAGAATCTTTTACCGATACGGTTCCCAAGGTGTCTACTATTTTCACCTCTTTTAACATGTCTATTCCATAGGTCTTATCAAATTCCATGTAAGAAGAATCCCTCTGTTGTGTTATAGTGTAGTTTCCTGTATCAATAAAACTAACAAGGGCATTAAAATCTTTAGCATATCTACCATTTACAGTTTTGTAAGCTTCTTGGGAATTTCTAATATCCTTTAAATTTGCTATTACTTTGTCAAATCGCTCTTGTTTAACTTTTTTAAACTCGATAGGTCCATTTACGGAATTGTAGATCATATACCCCAATCCGATACATACTAGCCAAAGAAAAATTTGTAATATGGTCTTCATTTTATTATGTGTTATTATATTTAGTGGTTGTCACAAATCTACAATTTTTTTTTAATGACAAAAGTATTTGGCCTTAAAAATACTGATTATCTTTGATGGCCATGAATTCTATCACTGACGCTACTTTTTATAAATTACTGAAAGATAAGTTTCCACATGATCCAACCCTAAAACAGTCTATGGCCTTGGAAAAGCTGGCGAAATTTGTTTTATCCAAGGAAAAGGACTGTGTTTTTATGCTAAAGGGCTTCGCCGGTACAGGAAAAACCACCATTGTGGGTACCATTGTCACCAACCTGTGGAAAACAACAATGAAGGCGGTATTAATGGCTCCCACGGGAAGGGCCGCCAAGGTTATGTCCAATTATTCCGGAACCCAGGCATTTACCATACACAGGAAAATTTATTTCCCCAAGAAGCAAAGTGGCGGCGGCATACAGTTTGTATTGGCACCAAATAAGCATAGGAATACCATTTTTATTGTAGACGAGGCTTCTATGATCCCGGATTCACCGGCAGATTCCAAACTCTTTGAAAATGGCTCCTTATTGGATGACCTATTAATGTATATTTATTCGGGCCATAACTGCAAGCTTATACTTATAGGGGATACGGCCCAGCTTCCTCCTGTGCATTTAGATATTAGTCCAGCTTTGGACCAGGACCAGTTATCACTTAATTATAATAAAGAAGTGATAAAACTAGAATTGGACGAAGTGGTAAGGCAGGCCGAGGATTCGGGAATTTTGGTCAATGCTACCAATTTAAGGGAACAGTTACAGGGCCATTTTTTTGAAGATTTTAAATTTTCCGTGGCCCCTTATACCGATATAGTTAGGCTGATAGATGGCAATGATATACAAGAAGCTATAGATGAATCCTATTCCCAGAATGGTAAGGAGGAAACGGCCATCATAGTGCGCTCTAACAAAAGGGCCAATCTTTACAATGAAAATATAAGGAATAGAATACTCTTCCTGGAGAACGAATTGGCAGTAGGGGACTATATGATGGTGGTTAAAAACAATTATTTTTGGTTAAAACCCACCTCCGAAGCCGGGTTTATTGCCAATGGGGATATTATAGAAGTACTTGAAATATTTGCCATAAAGGAACTTTACGGGTTTAGGTTTGCCGAGGTAAAGGTAAAAATGGTAGACTACCCGGATCAAAAACCCTTTGAAACCGTACTTTTACTGGATACCATCATGGCGGTAACCCCTTCCCTGTCCTATGATGACGGTAATAAGCTTTATCAGGAGGTCATGAAAGATTACGCCGAGGAGAAATCCAAGTACAAAAAGTTTTTGGCCGTTAAGAACAATAAATATTTCAATGCCCTACAGGTTAAGTTTTCCTACGCCATTACCTGTCATAAATCCCAGGGTGGCCAGTGGGATACCGTATTTGTAGAGCAGCCCTATTTACCCAACGGTATGGATAAGGAATACCTGCGCTGGTTGTACACGGCTGTTACTCGGGCCAAGCATAAACTATACCTTATAGGGTTTAAGAACGATTTTTTTGTTGATTAGGAATAGCCTAATTTCGTATTAAAGTTTAGAATATGGCTTTTGAGACCATTTTAAGCATATTTTTAGGTGTAGGACTTGCTGCCTCGGTGGGATTTAGGGTTTTTTTACCCTTGTTTGCCCTGAGTTTGGCGGCCTACTTCAATGTTTGGGAACTTAATGAAAATTGGCAATGGGTGGGAAGTTTGGCAACTTTGATAACACTAGGGGTAGCAACTTTGGTAGAGGTCTTTGCCTATCTTATTCCATGGGTAGATAATATTTTGGATAGCGTTGCTGTACCTATGGCTGCCTTGGCAGGAACCGCCGTTATGGTTTCTACAGTGTCCAATTTAGACCCATTGATCACCTGGACCTTGGCCATTATAGCCGGAGGGGGCACAGCCACGGCAATAAAAGGCACCGCGGCAACCAGCAGATTGGCCTCAACAGCCAGTACTGGCGGAGTGGCCAATCCCGTTTTGGGCATAGTGGAAACTACTACAGCTGTAGTGGTATCTACAGTATCTATTTTTGCGCCAGTATTGGGCGCGGTCTTGGTGCTTATTATTTTGATAGTCATGTATAGGGTTTATAGAAAACTAAGGCCTAAAACCTAATCCAAATTAATCTTAAACTATTTTCACGTGAAAATTATTGCAATGATACCGGCTCGCTATGCGGCCACTAGATTCCCTGGCAAATTAATGCAAGACCTGCAAGGTAAGCCCGTAATACAAAGAACCTATGAAGCGGCAGTGAATACTGGGCTGTTTGATGATGTATATGTGGTGACCGATAGTGCGGTTATTTATGATACCATTACTAAAATTGGGGGCAAGGCAATCAAGAGTAAAAAGGAGCATGAATGCGGAAGCGATCGGATTGCCGAGGCGGTTGAATCCATGGATGTGGATATCATCGTTAATGTACAGGGCGATGAGCCCTTTACAGACCGGGAGAGCCTTGCCAGTGTTATTGAGGTATTTAAAGACGATGTTTCCAAGGAAATAGATCTGGCCTCCCTTATGACCAGGATTACAGATTGGGTAGAAATCAATGACCCCAATACGGTAAAGGTAATCGTGGATAATCAGAATTTTGCGCTCTACTTTTCCAGAGCCCCAATTCCATACCCTAGATCCAGGGAATTGGATATACCATATTATAAGCACAAAGGAATTTATGCCTTTAGAAAAAGTGCACTGATGGATTTTCAAAGGTTGCCGATGCAGATTTTGGAAGCTACCGAGAAAATTGAGGCTATACGCTATTTGGAATACGGTAAGAAGATAAAGATGGTAGAGACCAACGTAACAGGAATAGAAATAGATACTCCAGAAGACTTGGAGAAAGCCAAAAAAGAATGGAAATAGATCTTAGCAATATAAAAGTAGTGGGTTTTGATGCCGATGACACCTTATGGGTAAATGAAACCTATTTTAGGGAGGCAGAGGAGAAATTTGCCTCCTTGTTGGAAAAATACGAGACTAAGAACCAAATAGATCAGGAGTTGTTTAAAATGGAGATCAAGAACCTGGAACTGTACGGTTACGGTATCAAGGGGTTTATGCTGTCCATGATAGAATCGGCCTTGCAATTGAGCAATAACAATGTTTCACAGAGGACTATTACGGAGATCCTGAACCTGGGTAAGGAAATGTTGACGCGTCCCGTGGAACTATTGGAGGGAGTAGAAGAGGTATTGCAAAAATTGGAGAACAAATATCGTTTGATCGTTTTGACCAAAGGCGATTTGTTAGATCAAGAGCGAAAGTTGGAAAAATCGGTCCTGTCAAAATACTTTCACCATGTAGAGGTGCTAAGTGATAAAAAAGAAGAGAACTATAAGAATCTTTTGGAGCATTTGGAGATTGAGGTAGATGAATTTCTTATGATCGGAAATTCACTAAAATCCGATGTATTACCTATTATAAATATTGGTGCCCAAGCCGTGCATATTCCT
>JBFHGV010000209.1:0-6031 GCA_041582955.1 Arenibacter sp. | reverse complement strand
TGATACCCGGGGAACCCATTTTCAAGGGGTAATATATGGCTTACTGGATGTAATGCCCGTTATAATAATTCTCGTAGGCTTTAAATTTGCCTGGGATGCTTCGGTAAAACAACGGGAGGTGGACCAACTTAGAAATTCGGTAAAAGAAAGTGAGTTGCAGTTTCTAAAATCACAGATCAATCCTCATTTCCTATTCAATAACCTAAATAATCTATATTCCTATGCCATAGCGGAATCGCCCAAAACCCCAACTATAATTTTGGAGCTCTCCTCGGTATTACGGTATATGTTGTACGATTGTAAAGAGGATTTTGTTGCCCTTTCCAAGGAATTGGAACATTTGAGAAACTTTACCCAACTTAATGAGTTGCAGATTGAGGAAAGGGGAAGGGTTACCTTTAATACGGGAAAAATTCCGTCAGGTTATAGGATAGCTCCATTAATTCTGACGGTTTTTATAGAGAATGCTTTTAAACATAGTACGGGCAGTCAATCCAAGGATATTTTTATAGACATTAACATCAAGGTATCCAGTAAGGGGCGCTTGGAATTTAGCTGTAAGAATTCATTCCGTGCTTTGGGAAATACCGAAAAGCTTACAAAGGGTATAGGATTGCAGAACGTCAGGAAGCGTTTACAGATTTTGTACCCCGATGCACATGAATTACAGATAACGGAAAGTAATGGCTATTATGTTGTATTTTTAGTGCTACAATTAAAAACTGAGCGGGAATGATACGCTGCATCATTATTGAGGATCAGCCCCCGGCACAGCGGGTGCTTAAAAAATTTATTGCCGATCTGGGCAATATGGAATTGAAGGCTATATTTACCGATGCCCTTCAGGCCATGGACTACCTAAAAACCGAAACTATAGACTTGATTTTTTTGGACATTCATTTACCAAAGATTTCGGGTATTGATTTTTTGAAGACCTTGACGCATAAGCCCAATGTTATTTTGACCACTGCTTTTTCTGAATATGCCCTAGAGAGTTATGAATACCATGTGGTGGACTATCTGTTAAAACCCTTTTCCTTTGAACGTTTTGTACAGGCCGTGTCCAAGGTACCGCAGGTTAGATCTGGCAATTCCTCACAGGATGGCAGTAGTGGGAAATCCTTTCTGCAAGAAGTCATCTTTATTAAATCTGGTTATGAATTGATCAAAATAGATACTTGTGATATTTATTATATCCAATCCGATTCGGATTATACCGAAATAGTTACTTCAGAAAAAAAGTATTTGTCCCAGGAACCCCTCCGTCACTGGGAAGACCATATGGAGCAGAATAAGTTTGTTAGAATACACAAATCTTATATTATAAATATTACCAAGATTGATAAAATAATAGGCAATCAGGTGTATTTACATCAAAAAATTGCCCTGCCCCTAGGTCGCGCCTACAAGGAGAATTTTATGAAACTGTTATTAATATAAAATTGGGTTATTATGGGAAAACTAAGGAAAGAAGACGTTAAACAGGAGGTGTTCGACCTTTATGACGATTACGCACATAACAGGCTAAGCAGAAGGCTGTTTTTGGATAAGCTCTCTACTTATGCTGTGGGGGGTATAACGGTACCGGCCTTACTTGGATTTATTTCACCTGATTATGTAAAGAAAATTCAAGTTCGTCCAGATGACCCAAAATTGAAATCGGAATTTATAAATTATAATTCACCCAAGGGCGGAGGAACCATAAAAGGGTTGCTATCCAGACCTTCTGAGGCCAAGGGCAAGCTCCCTGGTATAGTGGTGGTGCATGAGAACCGTGGCTTAAATCCGCATATAGAGGATGTAGGGAGACGGGCCGCTTTGGCGGGATTTATTTCCCTGGCCCCAGACGCACTTACTCCTTTGGGCGGCTATCCCGGCAATGACGATGACGGTAGGGAGCTACAGCGCAAACGGGATCGTGATGCCATGTTGGAAGATTTTATGGCTGCCTTTGAATTCCTTAAATCCCATCCGGAATGTAGTGGTAAGGTTGGAGTGGTAGGTTTTTGTTTTGGAGGGTGGATTTCCAATATGATGGCAGTTAAATTACCAGATCTTGGCGCGGCCGTTCCTTTTTATGGTGGTCAGCCTACTCAGGATATTGACAAGATAAAGGCTCCCCTATTGCTGCATTTTGGGGAATTGGACCAGCGAGTTAACGAAGGGTGGCCCGCATATGAATCGGCCTTAAAAGAGCACAACAAAGAATATAAGGCCTACGTCTATCCCAAGGCCAATCACGGCTTTCATAATGATACTACCCCAAGGTATGATCGGGATGCGGCCGAACTTGCCTGGAAGAGAACCATTGCGTTCTTTAAGACGCATTTGAGATAAGTCTCATTATATGTTGGATTATGGGCAAACTAGCTTGTTATTTTTCTGGTATAATTGGTTTAGGGTCTACTTTGGCCATAGGTAAAACTGCACAATGGGTTGTATTTCTTATGTATTATATATCTGCTTGTAGGACATATATTTAAATTTCAGATCGCTCCTTTCAAATTATGGTACAATGTGATATTTTTAAGAAAGAAATTTTTGGTCTAGCAGCTATAATTGTATCTTTTTGCACAAACAGTCAGTAATTGTGGCAATGGGACGATTATTTAGTCCTAGGATTTTTTAACATAGTATCATACATGGGGCTTCCCGAAAAATTTATTAGTTGTGATTGGGGTACATCCAATTTTAGACTGCGCTTGGTGCATACAGATTCCCTAGTGGTCCTATCTGAGCATACAACCCACATGGGCATAAAAAAGCGATATCAAGCATTCAAGGCTCAGGACAATAGGTCTCAAGAGCAATTTTTTGCCGATTATTTATTACAGCAGCTCGACAATTTGGAATTAGGAGGGGAAAAGGATTTGGTTATTATAGCTTCGGGCATGTTATCCTCTTCCATAGGAATGCAAGAATTGCCGTACTCTCCTCTGCCCCTTGACTTTAAGGGAAATGATTTAATAAGTAAACATATTACATTGAATAATAGTCCTGATATTATATTGGTTTCAGGGGCAAAAACTAATGCTGATGTGATGCGTGGAGAAGAAACACAGGCAATAGGTATGTCTGGTCATCTTCCGCAAAAAGGAAAAGGCTTGCTTATATTACCGGGAACCCATAGCAAGCATATTTCTTTTGATGATGGCATGTTTAATACCTTTACCACCTTTATGACAGGCGAACTTTTTGAGGTTATTGGTCAGCATAGCATATTGGCAGCTTCCATAGAACCTGGTAAATGGGATATCTCTTATAGAAATGTATTTTTAGATGGCTTGCGGAAAGGAATAGAAAATGAACAAATGGCGTCTTTGTTTTCCATTAGGGCCACTACACTTCTCCATAATACTTCAGCAGTACAAAATTATTATTTTTTATCCGGGCTTTTGATCGGTGGGGAATTGGCCTATCTCAAAGAAAGGGATGAAATAGTTTATTTGGCGGCCACGGGTATTACTAATAATCTGTATCAGTTGGCTTTGGAATCTGTGCTTCCTGCGGAGCGTATAAGGAATTTTAATACCGAAGTATTGGAAAAGGCATTGTTGTTGGGACAAAAGAAAATATTGGAGACCTACGCAATTTAAATCTTTTTTTATTGAATAAGCTTAGGGTCTAAACTTTCCTGTATACAAGCTTTTATATAGTTGAACTGAAAGGGCTTAACAAAGTGTAGGCCTTTATAAACTTTGTTCATTTTATTCATTTGGTTTCGCTGATAGTTTAAAGCAGCTAAGGGAACCAAATTATTGGTTCCCTTAGCTGCTTTTAATCAAATAGTTATCTAAGTGCCCTGACAGGGCGTTTTATTGGGCATAGAGAAATTTGGACCTATACCACATTTTATGGTTTAAGAAAGCACATTCAGTTTTTTACCCACTTTTATAAAGGCTTGTATGGCTTTTTCCAAATGTTCCCTTTCATGGGCAGCCGATAACTGAACCCTTATTCTTGCCTTTCCTTTGGGAACCACAGGAAAAAAGAAACCTATAACGTAAATACCCTCATCCAATAGTGCCTTGGCAAATTCTTGGGCTACTGTAGCGTCATATAGCATTATGGGGACAATAGGATGGGATCCGGGCACGATGTCAAAACCGGCTTCCGACATTTGGGCACGGAAGTATTTGGTGTTCTCTTCCAGTTTGTCACGCAAGTGGGTAGAGCCCGAAAGAGTATCCAGCACTTTTAAGGTAGCGCCAACAATTGCCGGTGCCAAGGTATTGGAAAACAGATATGGACGTGAATTTTGTCTTAAAATATCCACTATTTCCTTTCTGGCTGCCGTAAAGCCTCCAGAGGCTCCGCCCAATGCTTTTCCGTATGTGCCGGTAATAATATCTATCCGGTCCATTACATTGTGATATTCATGGCATCCCCTACCCGTAGGGCCCATAAACCCGGTAGAATGACATTCGTCTATCATGACCAAGGCGTTATATTGATCTGCCAGATCACATATTTTGTCCAATTGGGCTATAGTACCATCCATGGAGAATGAACCATCTGTAACTATCAATTTTCGCCTGCTGCCTTCGGCCGACTTTAATTGTTCTTCCAGATCGGACATATTGTTGTGTTTGTACCTAAATCTTTTGGCCTTGCATAGTCGAATACCATCTATAATGGATGCATGGTTAAGTTCATCGGAAATTACGGCATCTTCTGAAGTAAGAAGGGGTTCAAAGAGTCCTCCGTTGGCGTCAAATGCTGCGGCATACAGTATGCAGTCTTCCATTCCTAAAAACTGTGCGGTCTTTTTTTCCAATTCTTTGTGGATATCCTGGGTGCCACAAATAAACCTTACCGAAGAAAGACCAAAACCGTGTGTTTTAATAGCCTCTATTCCGGCTTCAATCACTGCTGGATCAGAGGCCAGACCCAAATAATTGTTGGCACAAAAATTAAGCACTTCATTTTGTACAGTGGTACTTATTGAAGCTCCTTGTTTGGTGGTTATTATACGTTCGTTTTTGTAAAGGCCATTAGCTTTTATGGCTTCCAATTCCTGTATTAAATCGTTTTTTAGCGTACCGTACATATTTTTTATATAGTTATGGTGTTATCTGAATATTTAAGTTTTAAATTACTGAGCATACTTTCTGTTAACAATTCCAAATTGAAGTGTGGTTGCCAATTCCAATCGCGCTGTGCCTCTGAATCGTCGATGCTCATAGGCCAAGAATTGGCAATGTCTTGCCTAAAATCCGGTTTATAGCTTATTTTAAAATTGGGGTATGTTTTTTGGATTTCACTTGCCAATTCTGCCGGACTAAAACTGATACCGGCTATATTATAGGAGGTCCTGGTCTTTAGATTTTCCTTTGGGGCCTGCATTAATGCTATAGTGGCCCTTATGGCATCATCCATATACATCATTGGTAATGTGGTTGTTGGCTCCAAAAAGCACTGGAATGTTTCTTGCTTAATGGCACTGTGAAATATATCTACTGCATAGTCCGTGGTTCCCCCTCCCCCTAAAGACTGGTATCCTATAATGCCCGGATAACGAAGGGAACGCACATCCAGGTTATATTTTTTAAAGTAATAGTTTGCCCATTGCTCTCCTGCTGCCTTACTTATGCCATATACCGTTTCTGGTACTAAATAAGAGGATTGGGGAGTTTTTACTCTTTCAATATTATTTCCAAAGACAGCTATGGAACTAGGGTAAAACACTTTATCAACTTGAAAAAGACGAGCCACTTCCAGCACATTGAAAAATGTTTTCATATTTATATCCCAGGTTGGCATGGGAGCTTGCTCACCTTTGGCCGATAAAATGGCGGCCAAATGATAAATTTGGGTGATACTGTATTTTTGAACCAGATCTTTTAAAGCATTAAGGTCCGTTGCGTCCAATACCTCAAAAGTGCCACCAAAGTTGTCTTGCGGTCTAATATCTGTTGCCACTACATGTTCAATACCATATATTTGCTGTAGTTCTTTGGTTAAAACGGTACCCAATTGCCCGCCTGCACCTGTTATTAAAACGACTTCTTGATTCATAAGCGAATTGTTT
>JBFHGV010000208.1:0-6038 GCA_041582955.1 Arenibacter sp. | reverse complement strand
CTTCCCGTTGTGCATTAATTCTTTTCCTGCTGGGGTTGCCAATTCTAATTCGGCGACCATATTGGCAGGGACCTCAATGGTGTATAATTGCAGACGGGAGTTTACAAAGGTATAATCGGCCTTTATAGTTCCTTTGATGGTAGGGACCTCAATACTACTATTCTTTAAATTGCCCATCTGTGGTTTAATGGTCGCAACGCCAAAACCAGGGGTTTTGGGCTGAATTCCCCATAGTCCACGTGGAATAGCGTTGGCAGGGACCGCACCCCAGGCATGGTTCCAATCCAGGTTATTTTTATATTTTAAATCCCAAGCCTCCAGGGTTATGGTAGAACCAATACGGATCATATTATACCAACTTCTGTCACTGGTATCTGTCAATAGATCCAGGGCATAATCTTCCGCACCCGCATTGTATAGGCCATCCATTAAATATTGTGAACCATACACGCTGCAGGCCATCCCTCTCGACTTCACAAACTCAACTACCGAGTTTATGTGTTCTTCGGGAACCATATTGAAGGCCAAGGGCATCATATTGGCATGTAAGGAGGCGTGGTCCGTACCAATGCCATCAATATAAATCCCACGCTCTGTATCAAACATTTGTTCATTGAATGCCTTCTTGGCTTTTATAGCTCTTAATTTAAAATCCAGAGCTTCCTGTGTCTTGCCCAAAACCTTGGCAAATTCTGCCATGATCTTCATGTTTTGGTAATAAAAGGCGTTCACCACTGTATTGTAATCCTTAAATACGTAACCGTCGCGTTCTCCTTTGTTGTTAGGATCCCCGCCCCAGCCTGCCGAGGGCCAATCCACTATATCCCTAAAGGTTTCCTTCATGTTTTTGGGAAATCCAAGCTTGGCCATTAATTCCGGGGTCATCTTGGTGGAGGTGATCAATCCATCTTCGTTCGCAAGCTCATAAAGGGTTTTGTGCTTTAACTGATCGTAGTATCTCTGAATGAGTTCTGTGTTGCCGGTATACATATAATCGGCATAGAACATAAGTGCCACATGCTGTTGCCATTCGGTAGGCCATGTGGGGTGTTCCATAAAATATTCTATGGTCTGTCTGGCTATGGCATATTCGCGATCGGTAGTATAATGGCTCAATTGGTTTAAGTAGGCATCGGCCTCATAGGGAATGCGTTCCCGGTCCCCATCAACATATAGTCCGTTGAATGTAGTAGCTTTTATGGAATACTTACAAAGATCCCATATTTGGTTCAAAATATCATCTGAACTATTAAAACTACTGGCATCATCTTCCCAATAACTGTGATGGGCCAACTGGGTAAAATTATCTGCGATCAGAGGTTCTTGTGCCCCATCTACTTCGGCGTATCTAAAAGGCATCAATACCGGAAATCCTTCGGGTAGGGGCAATGCTTTTCCAGGTAGTGTATTGCGTTTATTGGGGCTAATTTTAAGTTGGTATTGGGTTTGTTTGGGCGTAACCGGTACTTCAATTTCCTGATACCTTATATGGCTCTTTTTAAAGGGTGTCCTGTTAATATTCTCTCCTTCCAATTGTTCTCCTATGCGAATGGTAAGGGTGTGCTCGGTTTTGGCATTGTACGTAAAATCAATGGTAGCAAAGGCCGCTTTACCAAAATCCATAAAATAGGTGTCACCTCTTTTCTCGAATACTTCTGGTTTTATTTTATCAATTTGAAAACTATTTGGGGTAGTGATAGTGGCCTTTGGGCTGCCCATAGTAAAGGCCTGGGCTTTGGAATATCTAGAAAGACGATTGTCTATATCCCAAATACGCACTTTCCAGTAGTAGGTCTCCCCACTTTTTAATTGGGTTCCTCCGTGTTCTATTTCCGTCGAGGCATTGGATCTTATTTGTCCACTGTTCCAGACATCACCAATGTTATTGTTTATTTGTTCTTCGGACGAGGCTACCAATATTTGATATGCCGATTGGGTAATAGCGCCTTCCGGTACCACCCAGCCATATTCGGGCTTGGGATCAATAATGCTGACCCCAGTTGTATTCCTTATCCATTCTACGATTAAATTGGACGGGCCTTTTGAATATTCATCGGAAAGTTCAAGGATAAGGCTATTCGTCTTTTTTCGAAAGGATTGTAATTTATCCGCATATTTTGGATCTTTCGCCAAATTATTGGTTTCCTTGGGGTCGTCCTTTAAATTATAGAGCTCTTCATAGGACTGATTGTTTACATAACGGAAGTATTTCCAATTTTTTGTACGTACCCCTTCACTAGGAGGAATGTTCTTAAATTCCCATAGATGTTCTATCAAAACGGTATCCCTTTCAAAGTCGCTCTTAGGGTTTTTAATGATCGGCATTAGACTTTTTCCCTGCCATCCTGTGGGTTGTTCCAATCCTGCCAAATCTAGAATGGTGGACGGAACATCAATGTTCAAGGCCAAGGCATCGTTGTCCTTCTGTTTTTTTAAGCGTGGGTCATAAACAATTAAAGGAACCCGTACAGAATTGTCATATAGCAACCATTTTCCGGCAAGCTGACGTTCTCCTAGAAAATAACCATTATCCCCCATTAAAATGATAACAGTGTTCTTATCTAGCCCTTTTTTCTTAAGTTCCTCCCTGATCTTGGCAATTTCACGGTCAATTCCTGAAATCATTCGGTAATACCCTTTTACACTGTGTTGGTATTTTTCGGGCGTATCATACCGCCAGGTCCAGCGTAAACGGTTAAACCCGTCACGGACAAATTGGGGTTGGGCCTCAAAATATTTGTCTTCCCCCAATGCAGGTTCCGGTATTTCTGTGTTGGCCAGTAAAACATCGGACTCTTGTTGCCAGAAATACTGATCTTCTGCAGAATCATGGGCATGCGGAGCACTAAAGCTTAAAGAAAGACAAAAAGGAGTGTCGGTTTTGGCATCGGCAATGAAATCTATGGCTTTCTGACCGGTATACCGGGTTAAGTGCACCGTATCCTTCCCTAGGGTTTTGTAGTAGTAGCCACGTCTATCATTATACCGATTGTTGCGGTCATAGGATTCAAACTTATCAAATTGTTTGCCCAGCCCATCATATCTTACTCCATATTTTCCATAAAAGCCCGTAACATAACCATTTTCCCGTAAAAGGGTAGGGTAGGAGTCAGCCATATATGACTCCCTTATATTTCCGGTCTGGAAATTAAAATTATGGGTGCGCTCATAGAGTCCGGTCAGAATACTGGCCCTACTGGCCGCACAGATGGGAGTGGTAACCATGGCATTTTTAAAATAAGTACCTTCTTTGGCCAATTTGTCCATCTCCGGAGTGGAAATGAGTTTGTTGCCAGCATAACCAATGGCATCAAAACGCTGGTCATCGGTTAGAATAAAGATAATGTTAGGTTTTTTTTGATTTTGTTCATGACCGGATTTTTGTGCTTTTAACACAAGGGTGCAAACACAAAACAGGAATACGGCTACAGCTCTTACTTTCATTTATAGGTGTTTTGTTTTTGATGGACCAGCTAAGTATGGTCTATCAATAATTGGAACATAAGTTAATATAATGGGATCTTTTTTTATGGGCAGCTGTTTTTAGGTATAATATATAAAGTTCAATCTATTTAAACAATAAACATAGTTTACCTGATGCTGTAATAAAGACCTCTTCAAACTTAGGATTTATATTACTATTAGCTATCCTGTGCTGTCCTGAAAAAAAAGTAGTTACCCCCTTTAATGCTTTTTTAAAAGGAATAAAAGGGGTGGGTGTATTAATTTTATTTTTTTTCTAAACCGGTTTTAGACTTCGGGATTGTGTAAGTATGCCACGGTATTTGGCTGAAGTCAATTAGGATCTATTTTTTATGTGTGTTAGTACTTTGATGATTTCTTCTGGGGCCATCCTTTGGGTGTAGTTTGGTTCCACATGACCAGCTTCAACTACTTGGTGTTTGTTAACGATAAAGGTGGCGGGCACAGGGAGCGTTTTTAGCCCTTCACCGTTAAGTAAGGTTAAATCACGACGCTTGTGATAATCCGCCCCTGGATCAAACTGAAGATTATAGGCTTGTATCACTTGTTGGTCGGCATCACTGAGTACTTCAAATCCCAGTTCATTTTTTTGCACGGCCGTTAACGAATCATCCGGTTTTTGAGGGCTAATGGCTACCAAAGAAGCTCCCAAGGACTTAATTTCTGGTAAATGCTTTTGTATTTCCCTTAGATCCAAATTACATATAGAGCACCATTCACCACGATAGAATTTTATAATGACCACTCCTGATTGTAACAGATCAGTGAGCGATACAATTTTGCCACTTGCATTGGGTAGCCTAAAATTAGGAGCAGTATCCCCCGGTGACAAGCCTTTAACATGCGAGGCATTGGCTATGACCAACTTCTGAAAATCTTTTAGTGTACCCATAATAGATTATTTTGTGGAATTTACTGATAATTAAGATAATATTACCTCCCTATTGAACATGGTGGTAGCTGTCCACCTCACAGCATACCTATTGGACTAGGGAATTGTTTTTTATTTGATCTCTACCAACAAGGGGTTGTTTAAACGCTGCGCAAAATCGTCTACATACTCTTCCCATTCAGCTTTAGTTGTAAATTGTCCACTTTTCTTCCATCCAAATCCGGCATAATAGGTCACTTTATTATCCTTTTTTTGGATGTGGGCAAACAAATTGCTTTCGTCTTTTTTATCGGTCAAATAGTATTCATGACCTACCATTGCATTTTCGGGTACCACTATGGCTGTACCCAGTTCAGAGTCTTCATGGGGTTCCCAATAGCTTAGCCATCCCATTTTTTCATTAACTGCTATTTCTCCGTCTTTTTCATGAAGTGTTAAGCCTGCGGACAGGGTGTCTGTGCCTCTTACGGTAATAACGAACTTGGAAAGGTTACTGCCGTAATCCAAGGAAATCCTCTTTTCTTCAGATATAGTGTTCCCTGCTGCATCCCAATTGCCATAGGTTAGCACAAAGCTGGTACGTATGGGGCCAGTACACAAGGTTTTCCATGAGGTAAAGTTTTTGGAAAAATAATAGGTGCTGTCTACCTTTTTTGCGATTCCACCAACACCACGGCTACTCCCAACATGAAAATTGTCCAAGCCTTCTCCCGTATCCTTGTGATAACTGCCATCGGTCTCCAATTCTTTATTGTACCATTTGTTGATGATAGGGTAATCTACACGTTTTAACCAGGCATCTATTCCACTGGAAAGCGTACCGCCTTTAATATCTTCTTCAACCATCTTTTGAGCGGTGGGCCCATAGGTTCTAAATGCTACCCTATTGTTTTCCCATGCATAATCGTCTGTGCGTTCAGGTACAAAGCGTGAATAACAGTTGGGTATACTGTCCATTACTTGCGGGGATTCGGTGCTGCTTATTTGAAATGTTCTTTCACCATTGGCAGGTATTTTGGGTTGGAAGAGTATAGCGTCCAGTTTTCCGTCGTCATTGGAGTCTATTTGCTGTGAAACCAGATTCTCTTTTGTTTCGGCATCACTTATTACAAGGTGGTCCTTGTTGTTAAGACCCAGTGCGGACAGATCTAAAGATACTGTTTCATGCGCCCTGTCTATGGCCAATGTGTTCCTTACTGTGATCTGTTTTGTTGCTTTGCCCTGTTCTTCACAGGAGAGCAGCATAATAGGTATGCTTAAAAATAAAAAGAAATTGGTTTTTTTCATGGTTGATAAGTGTTTTGTTTTCTAGGTTTGGACCAAGATACGGTATTGGATTCCATTTATGGCCTAACCCCAAAATTTTATGGTTTTTAGGTTTTCTATCTTATTTTTCTCAGCAGAATGCTCCCTGCATCAGGCATAAAGATAATATGTTTATTGTTCTCATTTATCTTTGGTCAACTATAAACTGGCAACTCAGTACAATGCCGAGGCTAGTGTTTACAATTTCTATGCTATTCTTTTAATATCACTAAATATCATTTTTAATTTCTTGGTCATAGACCTGTTGTGGCCCCTTTTTTCTCTTTACCTTCCCATGGACCTATTGTGCAAATAGTGGTACTAAGTACCGTTTGTTGAGATAGAAGGTGTTGTAATT
>JBFHGV010000207.1:0-6058 GCA_041582955.1 Arenibacter sp. | reverse complement strand
GGGTACTGCCTTTATGGTCTGTGGCCGGGAAGTCCACATTGGTAAAGGCCCATTACACCATTTAGGAATTTATGGCGATAAGCTTTTCAGAAATTTTTAAGAGATCGGCTTCATTTATTTCTGGTAGGGGTGCCAAAGGGTAATGTTGTTTTCCCGGGCGGGCAATGTAGGCGCCTCGCCATCCTGCCCATAATGCTCCGGCAATGTCCCAGCCGTGGGCGGCGATCATCATGCACTCATTGGGGTGTACGCCCAATTTTCTGGCGGCCCATTGGTAGACCTCGCTGTCTGGTTTGTATTTTTTAATGTCTTCAATGCTCAATATTTCATTAAAATAATGGCTTAGTCCAGCATTTTTTAATTGCATGGCCAATGCCTCATTGGAGGAATTGCTGAGCGCTGCCATGATGTATCCGGCATTTTTTAATTTTTGCAGGGATTCTTTTACCTCTGGGTGTGGAGGTAGGGAACGTATAGGTGCCAGTGCTTCCTTGGCCTCCTCTTCGGTCAGGGCTATCCCCTGATTGGCAGCGACCATTTTAAGGGTGGCCGCACCTATGACATCAAAGTTGTTATACTGTTTGCCCGTAGTGCCAACTAATGAGTATTGTAGCATGGTAGTAAACCAAAGGGGAAGTAGGTCTTCCCGTCCTCCCAGGGCCTTTCCAATACTTTTTTTTAAAGATCCCAAATCCAGGAGGGATTCATTTACATCAAAGAATAGGACTTTTGGGGCATCGGATTTGGATATGTTGTGTTCACTATGTTCCATAATAGTTTTTGATTGGGATTTCTTTTTATTGCTTAGCCATAGGCCACTTTGGAATCACCGGTCTACCGCTTATTTAATTGGGCAGGGAAGGGGTGTAATACCTTTTATTACCTGGTTATTATGGTAACTAATGGGCAACTACTACTACTACTACTTAGGTTTGTATAGCTTGGGTCCCTGTCTTTATTGTTTATTTAGGAATTCTGCCAGAACTTGTTTGTATACTTCAACGGGTTGGGCCCCTGTAAGGGCACTTTTGTTATTGAATACCATGGTAGGTACGGCAGAAACTCCCAATTGCTGCCAATACTTTTCTTTGGAGATCAACTGATTACGGGGGTTAGGGTCGTCCAAGCGCTTTAAAGCTTCCTCGGCGTTGAGGCCTATAGCCTTTACTTCATGCTTAAGGACCGTTTTGTTGGAAACGTCTTTTCGCTCGCTAAAATAGGCGGTCATCAGGCGCATTTTAAGCTCGGTCTGTTTTCCTGCTTCTCTTGCATAATCTAGCAAAATATGGGCGTCCCTGGTGTTTACGATCCTCATACCCTCAAAATAGTCAAAGCTAAATCCCAGCTCGGCTCCTGCTTCGGCCATCTGCTCTTGGGAACGTTTTTGGTCCTCTGGTGAAGAACCGTACTTATTGGCAATATGCTCCTGTACGTTCTCACCTTCTGCTGGCATATGGGGATTGAGCTCAAAGGGTTGCCATTCCATCTCTATACGGTCTTCCAGGCCCATTTCGGAAATAGCCTTTTCCAGACGTTTGTACCCAATGGTGCACCAAGGACACACTACGTCCGAGATAATATCTATTTTTAAAGTATCTGCCATACCCCTAATTTAAACTATTTTACTGATTTGTATTTCCCCTTGTACGTTGGAGTAGTTGGGGGTGTCGGCTATAATTGTAGCTGCATGTGGCCCAAAAGACCCTTGGAAAGATTCCAGGGTTTCAAAATATAAACTGGCTATTGCCACAAAGGGAGCGGGTTCTGATGGAGCTGCTCCTGAGATGCCCACTTCCAATTCGGTTTTTTTGAGTGCCTCCCCCAGCAATTGCTGTACCATGGGAATATGAGTTTTGACGTAATATTCCATGTTAAATGTTACATCTGTACTGTTGGGGTACATGACTGTTACTTTGATCATTGTTTTGTTGTTTTGCTCCTAGGCTGCTTGCAAGGGCTTATTATACTGTTTGGTGGCCTTCATTTTTGGAACTTATCTACCACCGGGTGCAGCGGTGAGGGCCTTTGCAAATCCATTTTTTAGGAAAAACCTCCTGCAGTTAGGCAGGAGGCTTAATAGATTTCTTTTAATTATTTGCTTACTGTGCATCCACTTCTTGGCTATTCCAAGCGAACTTTTCAAAGGGTTTGTCCACCGGGGTTTTGGCAATATGGTTTACGTAGTTACTTATTACCTTTTGTGAAAGCCCTAGGATAATTTCCAGTAATTGTCTCTCCCCATATCCAGCGGCGTAGAACGCTTGTATCTCTTCTTCTTTTATATAGCCCCTGTTGCGAACTATAGAGAGCGTGGTTTGGTGCAAAACCTGTAATTTGCTTGTTGGCAATGCCGTTCTGTTGCGCAAGGCCTCTGTAATGCCATCGTCTACTTTCATCATTTTGGCGATGGCTGTATGTGCCGGAACACAGTAATGGCATTCGTGTTCCACATTAATGGTTTGCCAAACTACGGTAAGTTCCTCCTTGTTAAAGGATGTGTTTTGGAATAGTTCGTGTAAGTCTTGATAGGCTTTCAACAGACCAGGGGATCCGGCCAATACACCGTGAAGGTTAGGGATACTGCCCCAAGCTTTAAGGGAATTCTCCAATAAGGGCTTGCTTTCTGCCGGTGCTGATTCAATGCTGTGATTTGTTAATGTGCTCATAGTTATTGTATTTAAAAAATTAATTGAAATAATAGCTAAGCAATTGCTTAGATTATGGGTAAAAAAAATGTTAGATGTTCATAAAGGTAATTTCGATAATATCGTCTAGCTCACTTTGTTCAAAAACCTTGGAGGCTACCGATAGACCCAAAATGCAGTTCATAAGGTAGTTGGCCTGTTTCTTGGCCAATTGGGGATTTTTGTTTTGGTCCTGCAATAAATTGGTAAGGAACAATTGTTTGATGCCATCCGCAAATTTTGATAATTCCTCCATTAGGACCGGATCTGATTCCTTCTTGATTTCATTTACCGTATTGGTTACCAGACAGCCTTTGTTTACGCCATTTTCACGTGCGAATTTTAGAAAGTCATAGAAGTACTGTTTAATGCCTTCTTTGCCGTTCTGGGATGCCTGTAATTTATCGGTAATGCGTTTTATCCTTTTTTTATAGGTATTGATGCTTTCTAGAAATACCCCGTGCTTACTTCCAAAACTAGCATAAATAGAAAATTGGTTAATGCCCATTTCCTTTTCCAACATACGCACAGAAGTAGCCTCATAACCATTTCTCCAGAACAAGGCCATGGCCTTGTCTATTACTTCCTGTTCGTTATATTGTTTTTTCCTAGCCATTGCTTCTAAACTACGGGACAAAACTAAGCAGTTGCTTTGAAATAGCAAAATGATTTAAGAATTAATTGGCTATTAGGGAGATATAAACACAGGAAAGGAACTTTTTATAAGTGTATTGACTTATATCTGCTATTGAATTATTCTAAGTGATCAAAAATCTTTTTAAACTTTTTGGGAAGTTCATCTTTTAGGTAGATTGCTTTTTTGGTAAAGGGATGTGTAAATTGTAAGGAATAGGCATGCAGGTATAGGCCCTTGCCCTTTAGGATTAGGTTGTCCGTTCCATATTCTTTATCCCCCAATATGGGGTGGCCAATATGTGATAGGTGTTTTCGTAATTGATGTCTTCTTCCGGTTAGGGGTTCTAATTGTAGTAGGTTGAGCTTTCCAAATCTTTCTGAGGTTACAGATTCGCAAAGTGTGAAATTGGACTGTGATCTCTTGCCATCAATTTCGGAAGTGATGGGCCCTACAGCCTTCATTTCACCAATAGTAATGGCATAGTAGGTTTTTTTTACCTCTCTATTTTCAAATATTTTATTTAAGGCACGTATGCTACTACTCGTTTTTCCTATCAATAAAATACCGGTTGTGGCAAAATCCAATCGGTGAACCGGATGTGCTGTGGTTGCATCGGGCAGCGTACTTCTTTGTATGTTCTGGGACAGGGCGTTGGCAATGGTTTTAAAGCTATTGCCACTGACCAATATTCCGGCAGGTTTATGGATTGCCGCCAAGTATTCGTCTTCAAATAACACCTTAAGTTTAAGATGCAGTTTCTTCTTGGGATCAACTTCTTTTAAAACGGATAAACTTATGCATTCTCCACCCCTTATATAGGTAGCCGAGCTGGCCAAAACATCATTTACCCTAATATACTGTTTCTTAAGGGCCTTTTTTAAGGCCGATTTTGTTGAAACGGCATCAAAGATACCCACCCCATACTCCTGTAGCCTAATAGGATGGGGTAGTTTGGGAACAATATGGATTTCTGTTGGTGTAATGCTGTTTTTGTATGGGTGTCTATATCACTGTAAAATAAGGAATCTTTTTGGGGCAGTAGTACCTATCACAGCATGTTTTGTATCTATTGCCATTGCACCAGCAAGATACCTGGCTTACTGGATAGATGAGCTTGCGTTAGTGGACGGTAGCAATCACGGGAAGTTTTGGCAGTTCTGCACGGTTTTATATGAATAGCCGTTAATATCTTCTCATGATTCTGACTGAGGAATTAATATTTTAAATAATTTATTATCATGTAGGTTTTCAAAATGTTTTTCATTCAGCAATTCGTCCCCCAGGGTATCAGACAATTCAAGTGCCTTTTTTATATCTTTTAATGCTTCCGTTTGTTTATCCAGTTTGGAATAGGCACAGGCGCGCTGCCAGTATGCTAGAGAGTACTCATTGTCCAGCTCAATGGCGTTATTTGAAAGATTCAATGCCCAACGTACTTCTCCTATTTCCAATAGTGCATCGGCCTTATAGGTCATGGCTTCAATATCATCTGGTTTTATGTCTAAAATTTCATCATATACCGAAATCTTATCCTCGTCACTTTTTTCTAGTCCAACCCGCATCCACAAGGAGTGAATGGAATTGGTGTCGGTTATATTTTTTTGCGTTTCAATGATGACCTTGGAGCGCTCTGTCATTTTCTCTTCTATCTGTTGTAAACGGCTTTCATAGTCGGAGGTAAGCGTTTGTATTTTCTTAGCCATATCAATCTTTAGACTCTTTTTTATATCGTTCAAAGACCGCCAGCCCAAAAGAACCAACAGGGAAGCTGCAGCAGTTATGATGTAGAAAATGTTATTTATGGTGCTTGTGGTATAATCTATGGCTCTATCCGATGACTCTAGCTTAGCTTCGGCAACCTGTTTGGTAACCTCTGCCCTCAAACTTTGATTTTCCTGACGCAAACTTTTTATTTCATCCAGGATATATCTTTCAATCAATGGCCTGTATAATGGCTGTTCCAAAGAATCTATCTTAACGGTATTTTGTGGAAATAAAGTAAGGGGAACAATAAGAAATAATATTGCTGAAAATAATTTTGCCATTCTAGTATTGAGGTGTTTATAATATTATTTTGCCGCAAGGTTTATAAAAATATTGACCCGGCCAATTTTTCACCTTTCTCCTTATCGTTTTAAGAAAGCAAACCCGGGAAAATAGCTTTTAGGATTCTTAAAAAAAAACGGTTATTCGCTGTTTATTGCTTATAATCAGCGTTCTAGTGTAAGAAAAGTAGGTTGGTTGTGGGCAATACTTGTAGACTTCGTAAAAGTGAACTGTCCTCTGGGTTTAACAATATTTTTTGGCACTTATAAAAAAATGGGCCTATGTCCGCCTATTGGGATAACCCTACCATCACCGTACAGCACAAAGGCTAGGCCATTCGAATATTGGTTAATAATGGTAGCTGCTTGTTGGCAAGTAGTTATTATTATAATAGTAGCAAGATGCCTAGGTGATAGGATAGGTAGGCTTGTGGGATGGGGTATGTGTTTATTATTTAATCTCTTTGATTCCAATTTCTGTTAAGTACTCATAAGTTTTATCATAAAATTCTTTTGGTCTTGTATGGTCTAGTTCATTGCTTTCAGGAACAAAGATTACCATACCCTGCCTCGCCCTTGTAAGCAGGACTCTATAAGTGTTTTCTAGATATTCTTTATCAACTAACTTATTAATATTTTGCCATTTTGAGCCTTTAAAACTTTGATATTTCCAATCAGTGTCATTCATATGG
>JBFHGV010000206.1:0-6060 GCA_041582955.1 Arenibacter sp. | reverse complement strand
TGTGTACCCCATAGGCATTGGGGATCAAATAAGAAGGTACTAAAGTAATGGGGCCCATAACCTGCTAAAGGACTCTTGAAGTTTTCTTCTTATGCCCCTACTCTGCCATCGTTCCAATAAAACTTCATCGCAGTCGTTAAGGTCTTCATTGAACTGTTCCCGCATCTCACGATTTATTCTCTCATTGTAGATGAGGGCATTAATCTCAAAATTCATAGAAAAACTTCTATAATCCAAATTGGCCGTTCCAACACTTGATAGCACATTGTCTATGACCAAGGTTTTGGCGTGTACGAAGCCTTTGCGATATCTAAATATTTTTATTCCGGAATATAGGCATTCCTCTATATAAGAATCGGTTGCATATTGTGCAGCCCATGAATCGGATTCATAGGGCAATATCACCTTAATTTCCACACCACTTCTGGCAGCTGTTGTCAGGGCCGTTAATATTTGACTATTGGGTATAAAGTAAGGCGTGGTAATCAAAATGCTTTTATTGGCCGAATTTATGGCGCAGAAAATTGCCTCCATTATATTGGCCCAATCACTGTCCGGTCCGCTTGAAACCATTTGAACGGCTATGGGTTCATGAGGATCGGGTTTGTGCTGTGGCAATAATTCCGCCTCTATTTCTATATTATCGGCAGCAGCAAAATTCCAACTTAAAATAAAGGAAGATTGCAAAGCTCCTACTGCTCCTCCTTTTATCCGTAAGTGGGTATCTCTCCAATATCTTTTGTTATCAAAACTGTTGTCATATTTTTGATCTATGTTAATTCCGCCTACATAGCCTATGGCAGCATCTATGACCACTATTTTTCTATGGTCTCTATAATTTAGTTTACTGGTAGAATTTGAAAATAAAACAGGCATAAAGGGATAGTGCTTGACCCCACTTTTGGAAAGTTTTCTTTTGGACGCTGCAGAAATATTACTCCCCACATCATCGTATATTAACCTTACACTTACTCCTTCTTTGGCTTTTTTACATAAGATTTCTATAATTTCACTGCCCAATCCCCTATCGAACAAAACAAAATATTCTAGGTGAATATGTTTTTTGGCGTTGGCCAGATCTTCCCTTAAATGTTTAAATTTCTGTTCACCATTAATTAGGATGTCCACCTCATTGTCATAAGTAAGTACAGCCTTTTCATTGTTTCGCATTAGGCGGTATATCTTATATACGCCTTCCCCAAAAACATCTTTCAGGTCTTGTCTTTCCTCTCTATCCAGGCTAAATTTATTTCGCCACCTTTTAAGTCGCTCATTGTCTTCGATATATTTTTTTTCAAATATCTTATCCTTTCTATAGTCTTGTCCAAAAAGATAATAGACCAGTAAACCAACAAATGGCAGCGTTGCCAAAACAAAAAGATATGATAAGGTCTTGACCGGATTCTTATTTTTAAGAACGATCAAGACCGAAAAAATGATAACCAATATGTAGTTGATTCCTAAAAGTAATGACCAAAGGTTGTCATTTAGGAAAGTCATCATTATTTGGATATGTTGTAGTATCATTTAACGGGGACTTCTATGATATACTTCTTTTTGGAGGCATTGTTAAGGTGTGGCTCTCTTAACCAAGGGTTGTGTCGTTTTAAAATCTTATAATTAATTTCATATTCCTTGGCAAAATCGGCAAAATTGGCCACAGGTTCGTTAACCTCTACATTAAAGGTAGGTACAGCAGTATACATATCATCCTTTTCCAAGTGAAATCCGTATTTCTCCGGACTGGAAAGAATTTCTTTGATGGCCAATATCCTAAAAACATACCTCCCTGTTTCTTCTCCAAGTAATAAGTCGTAATAGCCGTCCACCTTTTGGATCCCCATGTATTTTCTAATTCCACCTGCACCGGCATTATAGGCCGCTGCCGCTAGGGTCCAGCTTCCAAAGCGTTCCTTGGATTTCTTTAAATACCTACAAGCCACCTCGGTAGATTTTTCTATATGATATCTTTCATCTACGTTGGAATTCACCTCTAGACCGTATTCCTTCCCAGTTGCCCTCATAATCTGCCAAAAACCGGTGGCTCCTGCTGGTGAAACTACATTCTGAAGTCCGCTTTCTGCCAATGCCAAATACTTAAAATCATCCGGAATCCCATTTTTCTTTAGTATAGGCTCTATAATGGGGAAATATTTATTGGCTCTTTTCATGAGCAATAAAGCATTGGATTGCCAATAGGTGTTCACTAAAAACTCCCTATCTACCCGCTCCAATACTTCTGGATCATCAAAGGGTACGGGTTCCCCAGCAAAATTCAAATCTTCAGGGATTTCAATGGCTGTTATACGATAACCCTCATTGTTCCCATTTTCACTTTCTGTATTAGACTTTTCCAATACCATCGCCGTTTCCTTATATTTATTCTGTACGGCAAATATTAAGGTGCTTCCCACGAATAAAACCCCCAATAACATCAAAACATTTTTTATAATTTTCATTTGTACAATTTTTAGAATTTAAATTAGTCCACCCTCTTCTTTCATCCCAGCAAATCCTTTTAACGGTAAAGCAATCTATGTGGGCATACCTCAAAGATATTAAATAGAACTGCCTTATTGCAAAATAATTGTAGGCAAGTGTTCATTAAACCATCTAAACCTATGTATTATCATGGTATGGGTGCCATTCTTAACCCTTATACAGTCCTTTATGTGCCCAATAGGGAAAACAGGATCTTTTTCACCGTGGATATGAACTATATTTTGCATAGGGCTACTTTGCTTCCAATTAACAATGGTGTGAATGGACCAATCCAAATAATACTTGTCCCTAATGGATAAATATTGCTCATAAAGTGCCAAACGTTTGGTTACTGTTTCGCCAAACGCATATTTGGCCAATAGTTCCACATTGTTCACTAAGCCTGTAGGTAATAGCTTATGCATATTGGTGTACTTGGCAAATACCATTCTTTTGGGAAGTTCAGTATTGTCCTTAACACTGGAGACAATAATCACCTTCTTAACTTTTATGTGCTTGGACATTTCCTGAACCAATATTCCTCCAAAGGAAACCCCTACCAGAACGGCATTTTTATGCTTTATATAAGCGCACATTTTAAGGGCATAGTCTTGCAGGCTAATACCTTTGTCCGGTATAATCCAGTCCAAACAGTGCATAACAAAAGTTTCTTTGGGCAAACTTATGTTATCAAAAATAGAGGGATTGGCAGCCATACCTGGCATAAAATAAACATGTAGTTTGTCTTGATCACTATTTGAATTTGACATGGTAGATAAAATAGGAAAATTACTTTTTTTTCACTAACTTCGTAGTCTTGGCTTATTTGTCCCTTCTTACGTGTTTACTATAATTAAAATATATAACTAGGTTATAACTGGAGAACATTATGATCTAAAATTAATCATTATTTAAAATCAAACTATATGAACAGAGTAGAAATTAAGGACAATGGCTTCTTAAGGCAATTTGAAGCTAGGGTAGATGGGCACCTAGCAAAAATTGAGTATTCTTCCCAAGAGCGCAAAGTCTTTTTAACCAAGCTTGTGATTCCAGAAGAAATTACATTGGAAGGTTTTAAAGAAGGTTTTATTAAAAGTGTTTTGAATCATATTCAAGACCAAAATTTACGAGTTGTTCCTACTAGCCCTCAAATAGCGGGATTTTTACGTAAAAACAGGCAGTACAAAGAAATGCTTCCTGTGGGAATAAGGATCTAAAAGATTTTAAAAACCTCTCCTTTACGAGAGGTTTTTTTTATTTCCGTCCATTAGTTATTTTCCAATCGGAAACGGATTGCTTTTTAAGCGGTTGTAGTTATTTCCTGAAGTGCTTTGCCTCTAACCATGCCTTCCTCGTCAATTTCAGTGAGTTTTATCTGTTGTAAGGTATTTACCAATTCTGGATTCCATGGGGCTTTTATCTTTACGTAATTCTCCGTAAAGCCATGAATATATCCTTCTTTGTTCTCGGCCTCAAACAGCACGGTACGGACACTACCCAATTGGCTTTCGTAAAATGCCCTGCGTTTTTTGACCGATAGTCCACGCAGCATCTTACTTCTTTTATGTCTTACTTTTTTGGGTACTACGCCATCCATTTCCGCGGCTTTGGTGTTGTCCCTTTCAGAAAAGGTGAACACATGTAAATATGAAATATCCAGTTCATTTAAGAAATTATAGGTCTCAAGGAAATACTCATCGGTTTCCCCGGGAAATCCTACAATAACATCTACTCCAATACAGGCATGGGGCATTACCTCCTTTATTCTTTTTACGCGGTCTACATACAGATTGCTCAAATAGCGTCTACTCATTAATTTCAAAATAGTATCACTACCGCTCTGCAGTGGAATATGAAAATGTGGTACAAAAGAATTGCTTTGAGCTACAAAATCGATGGTTTCATTTCGGAGTAGATTGGGTTCTATAGAGGATATCCGCAAACGATGAATGCCTTCTACCTTATCTAGTGCCATTACAAGATCTAAAAAGGTATGCTCGTGTTTCTTGTTGCCAAATTCACCCTTGCCATAATCACCAATATTAACACCTGTGAGTACAATTTCCTTAATTCCTTTTGCCGATATTTCCGCTGCGTTATTAAGTACATTCTGTAAAGTATCGCTCCTTGATATTCCTCTTGCCAGGGGAATAGTGCAATAGGTACATTTATAATCACAGCCATCCTGAACCTTTAAGAACGCTCTGGTTCTATCTCCAATGGCATAACTGCCAACATAAAAATCAGCCTCTTCAATTTCACAGGAGTGCACCTCTCCGAAATCGTTTTTCGGAAGATCGTTTACATAGTTGGCGATCTTAAATTTTTCGGTGGCGCCAAGAACCAAATCTACTCCGTCTACCGCCGCCAGTTCATCCGGTTTAAGCTGTGCATAGCACCCAATGGCGGCTACAAAAGCATTGGGATTGTTTTTTTGAGCTTGTTTTACAATAGACTTAAAACGTTTATCCGCATTATCCGTAACCGAACAGGTATTGATAACATACATATCGGCATTTTCGGAAAAATCTACACGCTCAAACCCTTCATCAACCAAATCCCTTGCAATGGTAGAGGTTTCCGAAAAATTGAGCTTACAGCCCAAAGTATAAAATGCTACCTTTTTTTTCATGCATTTATTTTTTTTCTTTATTGGGCATTACCCCAATTGTTCTTTTGGATACTTGGGTAAGTTTGGTTTTTCGCAGTGTTGACCCAGTATTCTGGTCTTTGTAAGCATATAATTTAGGCTTAAGGCATTTATAATATTAAGCCTACACCTGTTCCTGCGTCATCCAGATTAGCATACCCTATATCTTAAGACAGTGCAAATATACCAATAATTAAAAACCCCTATAGTTAATATACCATAGTTTGGTTGCTTGCTCTTTGGGCAGTCTATTCCTTGCGCCATTTTTTTGTTTCCTCAAAAATGTGATTCAGGATTTTGGCATCCATATCATTGAACTCCACTCCCCTTCTGGCCATCATGACCTTGGCTGCTTCAAAAGCTTTTTGGGGTTGGTAGGTAGTAAACCCGGAAGCTCCTCCCCAACTAAAACTGGGGACAAAATTTCTTGGAAATCCAGGCACGTAGATATTGCAATTTACCCCTATCACTGTCCCTGTATTGAACATAGTGTTAATCGCAGTTTTACTGTGGTCTCCCATCATAAGGCCACAAAATTGTAGTCCGGTCTGTTCAAATTTCTCCGTATCATAATTCCACACACGCACTTTGGCGTAATTGTTCTTTAAATTGGAGTTATTGGAATCGGCGCCTATATTGCACCATTCCCCAAGTACCGAATTGCCAAGATAACCTTCATGGCCCTTACTGGAATATCCAATTAGAACAGAATTTGAGATTTCACCGCACACTTTACTATAAGGGCCTACTGTAGTGGGGCCATAGATTTTTGCACCCATTTTTACCACGGCCTTTTCGCAAAGGGCGAAACCTCCCCGGATGAGATTCCCTTCCCATACTTCGGAATTCTTGCCTAGATATATAGGTCCGTCTGAAGCGTTTAATATACTGTGCTCCACACTTGCCCCTTCTTCTAGAAATATATT
>JBFHGV010000205.1:0-6064 GCA_041582955.1 Arenibacter sp. | reverse complement strand
GAGTTTATAATAAAAAGTCATTTAAATATAGACCAGCATTACGAATTTTAAAATAAAAAGTACGCCACCCAATAATCGCTCCTATGAAAAGGACTGGTCCAGTTCCAATACACTGTATATACAATTTGGCCCAAACATTGATTTTCCACAATGCCAATACATTATAAATACTTCTTTCCGGAAAGCATACCAACGCAATCCAAGCAAATAGCTTTTCATTAATAAATTTCGCCCCGCTGGCGCCAGCCTGCCTATCCTATTAGGCAGGTATCTTGCTCCTGCCTAAAAAAAAGTGACTCGCGTCAACATAGCTTCTAAATGGTTAGACTTTGTGTTGTATGGTGATTGTAGTGTGGCCAATATTCTTTATCTTAGATAGCTGGCAATCAATTTCTTGTTTAAAGTATTCCTTTCGCTGTACTGTATATAAGATTTTAATGAAATAAAGATTGGTAGCACATAATAGTAACTATATAGAATTGCTATGGCAAATATAGTGGGGAGTTACTTTATACCTAGGGTGGGTGTACGCAAGGATAAAACGCTTAACAAACAAGAAATAGATAAACTTTAAGAAAATGAAAAATTCAATTTTCCTCCTATTAATTTTAGCCTCTGTATCTGTATTTTCCCAAAACTCTGATTACAATATATCCTCCTTTTTAACCGAGGGGACAAGAGCACCAAATACCCATTATTTAGGAGAAGCTTGGTTGAATGCCATTATTCACGATGACCAAGAATTGGGTTATAATATTACAAAAGCAACTTTTAAAGCCAACTCAACCTTGGACTGGCATAAACATGCTACTGCCCAAGTCTTAATAATTGTAGATGGAGAAGCCTATTATCAGGAGAGAGGAAATAAGCCTGTGATTTTAAAAGAAGGCGATATAATTAAATGTGAGAAAAACACCGAACATTGGCATTCCTCCACCAAGCTAAGTGATGTAACATATTTAGCATTATATGGAGGTGGACAACCAACTACTTGGACCGAAGTACTTACACAAGAGTATTATGATGAAGTAGCCAGAATACTAAAAAGTAATGGATAAGGACCAACGTTTATATCAAAAACACCCCAACGAAAAGACCAGCTAACAACACAATCTATAAACAATACGGGCATGGGGCTTAATCGTAAGGTTAATATAACTTCTGTAAACCATAAATCATAACGAACACTATCAAATACTTGAAACAAATTATTTCACTTATAGCCTTTGTCCTATTTTTAGGATGTCAGGAAAAGAAACCGATGGATGTTGAGAGTTTATCCCGAGAACTGGATAGCATATTTGATCAGGATCAATTATATAGATCTGAAATGGCGTTCTTTAATTTGAAAACGGAAAAAGACTCATTGCGATTAAAGGAAATCGTGGCTGCCCAAAGTAAGATCGATTCCACAAATCTCTTAAGAATCCAACAAATTATTGAAGAGATAGGAGACTATCCGGGAAAATCTTTAGTTGGCGAGTCTGCGAGTAAGGTTGCTTTCTTTGTGCTACAGCACTCAAACCCTAAAACACAGTCAGAATATCTGGATTTAATTCTTAAGGCTGCACAAAACTTAGAACTCAATAAGTCCTATGCCGCTATGTATCACGACCGAATTCTTTTATCCCAAGAAAAACCTCAAATTTATGGAACTCAAATTAAGGAGGAATGGATAATAGATTCCACCACTGGAGAACGAACCAAGAGAAGCTACTTATGGCCAATAGCGGACACGACCCATATTGATTCGTTAAGGATGTGGAACGGCCTAATACCATTAAATACTTATTTAAATCAAATGGGAGTAAATAGATGGGAATAACTGCATATAACAATGCTTAGAAACCATTGTTGGGCTTATTTATATCCATTCAAGGTTTTTGTACATTTAATCTGGCAGGATCCCATGCTGGAATTGATTAACACCAAATCTAAACAATGGATTCTTAGTCTAACCGTAGGGCGAAAGTTCTCTAAAATTTTTAATGATAAACTAAAACCATGTGAATGAAAAAATATGCTTGCACAATCCTGCCGATTTTCCTGATTATATTATTCAGCTGTTCAGAAATGACCGGAGAATTTAAATACATGATTCAACTAAAAAAGGCTATATCCGAAAAATATGAATCCGATAAAATTGATATAAACATCCAAAACAATAATGAATTGATTGTATCGCTCATTGACCCAAAATTTGATGATTATACGGCGACCAAAAAAGGACTAATTGCTCTAGAAATTGGAAAGCTAGCACAGGAACTTAGTGAAGATAAGGAAACAATAAAATCTGGTACAGTGAGTTTCCAGGATGAAAAAAATTATGGTATAGCTAAAATTAGCAGCGCGGAAACCTTCCCCATGTACAAATAGGCAAACCTATGCCCAACAGTATATCAAAACAATGCTAACCAACCATTGTTTTGTTTATTTACTACAATTCAAATGTTTTCTCCCGCTGGCAAGAGCCAGTCCATCCCGTCAGTCAGGCATCCTGCTCCTGCCTAAAAAATAGTCGCTCGCGTAACATAGCTTCTAAATGGTTAGACTTTGTGTTGTATGGTGGTTGTAGTGTTGCCAATATTCTTTATCTTAGAAGCTTGTAATCAAACACTTGGTTGTAGTGTTCCCTCCGCTGTACACCCACAAAGATTTTCTTATTACCATCAGATCAATAGTAGCTGTTGACCATAGCTAGATGGAAAATATGTAGTGATATTTTCAATTTTAATATACCAGACGAATAACATTTTTAAAGCTGATTAATAATTAATAACTGTATTATGGAAACAAATCAAAACATTCAGGTTATCAACAATTTGTACAAGGCTTTTTCAACCGGGGATATACCAACTGTTCTAGGGTTAATGGATTCTAAAATAGAATGGAACGAGGCGGAAAGCAATTCGCTTGCAGATGGTAATCCCTACATTGGTCCAGATGCCATTTTAGAGGGGGTATTTGCCAGACTTGGTGAGAAACACGACTACTTTGGGGTAAAGGATGTTACCATTCACGGAATGAGCAATAACAAAGTCCTGGCTACCCTGCGGTATGATGCTAAAGTAAAGGAAACGGCAAAAGCCTATAATGCTCAGGCCGCTCATTTATGGACGCTTAATGGCGAAGGTAAAATAATTTCCTTTCAGCAATTTGTAGACACCAAGAAGTTGGCAGATGCCGAAAAATAATGCCAACTATCACTATATTTAGGTCTGTTACATAAAATGGTTGCAATAAGGTCCTATGGCTCACCAATCTTAGCAGTGCCACAAAAAAAAAATGATCTACCTAATCTTATATGGCCAAGAGTAAAGCAAGACAAATATTTGGAATAACGTTAATTGTTGCATCCATAGCCTCCCTCTACTTTGTACCATGGCTTTTGGTGAAGGCATGGATACTTCCACTACCGGATACGGTGCAAGAACAGTTGGATGAGGCCATAGGGCATGGGTTTACGGGGATGATCGTCTATATAGACCAAGCGGGTAGTCCCCCGCAGTACTATGCTGCCGGATGGCACAATAGGGAATCCAAGATACCTGCCAGGCCAAAGGCCCTTTTTAAGCTGGCCAGCATAAGTAAGCTGTATGATGCGGTGGCGGTTGCCAAATTGGTTAATGATAAACGCCTGGCCTTGGATAAGTCCATAGCCAATTATTTGCCGGAGCTTAAAGGAAGGATTGAAAACGCAGATAAAATTACCCTGCAATTGATGTTACAGCATAGAAGTGGCATTCCCAATTTTACGGATGCTCCCAATTTTTGGGCCGCACCTACACAGACTTATGAAGAAAGCCTTGCATTGATTCTGGACAAACCGGCCAACTTTGAACCCGGAGAAGACTATGAATATTGTAATACCAATTACCTGTTGATCAATAAAATAATGGATAAGGTCCTAGGGTATGGGAATTTTCAATTTATTCAGGAAGAAATTCTAAGACCGTTACACCTTGACCATACCTATGGCTCTTTGAGTGAAGTGGATTTGGACCAGGTGATGAGCGGTTATCATGTAGGGCACCCCTATGACTTAAAGACAGACGATCACGGTATGGTGGCCACAGCCGAAGATGTGGGTACTTTTCTTAGGGCCTTGAACGATGGATCTGTGTTTAAGCAGGGCGAAAAGGAAATTTACGATGCTATTTATGAGTATGAACACGGCGGTTGGGTCCCTGGGTACCAAAGCTTCGCAAAATACGACAAAGAACTTGATGCGGTGGTTATTGCCTTCTATGGCACCACCGATTCTAAACTGTACAATTGGAACTTGTCCGAGATCATAAATAATAGGATTGTTAAAATACTAGAAAAGCAAAAGAGGCCTTGACCATATTTTTCTAAAGAGCTTGGATTAGGGTGCGTATTATTGTGATGTGGTTGCACAGCAACTACTTTTATAGCTTCATTTTCCCACTATCTTAAAACAGATCAATACAAAAATTTCAATTTCTATTCCTTATTTGTATTTTGAGTATAAAAAATATCGTTATTTAGGCATTTTGAGGTTGTGTAGCTGCATTTATTGGCGGACTTTTGTAGGGAAGATATTTTTTTATCAGTTTACGAAATCGTTTGCGTAGTACGTAGCGTGTAACTAGGACTAAAAATAGATATGAGGAAATGCAAAAGCTAAGCGAAGTGGAAAAATAAGAAGGGTAGCAGATAGGGCATAGGCTTGTGCTGAATAGGATTATGGCGATATAGGAATTGTACCGGCCCCATGGGCAAGAGGTATTATGTAGCATCAACAATAGCAACAAACATAAAACTATAAATATGAGCAGTACTATAGAAGATATCCTTTTGGATGCACACCACCACAACAAACGCGAAGAGCTATTATCTTACTTGGAAACCATCCGGGTAAAGAATCCCAACCAGGAACTTACGGACCTATATCAAATGGCCTATGAAAGGGTAATGCGACCCTGATTTTGGTTTATGATAGTAAAAAGCCAACTAGCGGAGGTCCCCGGTAGTCGGCTTAAGAATTATAATGTCCAAAATATTCCCATTGGTGTTAGCCTCCTATGGGAATATTTTGGGTCGTGTATTAATAGCTGATCTTAAAAACGGTGCCATTGAGGTCCTCACTTACATAGAGTTCCCCATTGGGACCTTGTGCCAAGCCACAGGGTCTGTATTTAATTGGCCCACTAGGGTTGGCCAGGTCTATTCCCGAGAAGTTATCGGCAAATATCTCCCAATCTCCTGATGGCTTTCCATCCTTAAAGGGAACAAAGGCCACAAGATATCCTTTTTTTAGCTCGGGCGACTGGCCATGGAAGGCAATAAAGGCACCATTTCTATATTTTTCGGGAAACATGGTCCCGGTATAGAACAAGAGATCGTTGGGTGCCAAATGTGCCGGAAAGGCCATAAGCGGATCAATGGCCTCTTCACCTGCCGTGATTTTTCCATCGCCACCGTATTCCGGGGCCAACATCTTCTGATTTTTAAACTGGTCGTAATAGATATAGGGCCAACCGGCGTCGTCCCCTTCCTTTATTTCGTACAGGGTCTCGGCAGGTAGTTCCGCACTCTGTTTGGCCGTAAAGAACTCCGGAAAGGCATCGTGGAAGGCTCCGCGGCCATGGACCGCTGCAAAGAGAGAATTGGTTTTTTGGTTCCATGCCGTGGCCACAGCATTCTTTACCCCAGTGGCATAGCGCTTGCCATCGGCAAAGGTCTGGTTTAGCTTATCTGCCCTATATTGCCATATGCCCCCGGCAGAATCCAATATGGTACAGGGCACCATACCCTCCCCGCTGTCCTCTTGCCTACAGGTATCGCTCCAGGAACCTATGGTAACATAAATGTTGTTGTCCTTGTCCATAACAAACGATTTGGCATTGTCCTGTCCTTTGTCCGCCAAGCCGTCTACTATGAGCTCAGGTTTGTCTATATCTATAACTTCTTCCCTATCGTTTAAGGGATAGCGGTAAATGGCAGAATTGGAAGAGGTGTAAAGGTACCCATCCTTAACAAGCACCCCTGTGCCCGGGAAGGGGCCAAAGAATTTTTGCTCGTCAATAACACCGTCACTGTC
>JBFHGV010000204.1:0-6068 GCA_041582955.1 Arenibacter sp. | reverse complement strand
TTTTTTTTAAAAACCTGTAGTTGCTACTGCTAACTATAAAGTTTCAGCGTCCAACAAGGCAAAAAACTTATCCAAATTTGGAATAATTACAATTTTGGTACGTCTATTTTTGGCCATATTTTCCTTACTGTCATTCTCTACCAATGGCAGGTAACTACTTCTACCTGCAGCAATCAAATTAGCAGGGTTTACATTGTACTTATTCTGTAATAACCTTACAATAGAAGTGGCCCTTTTAACACTAAGGTCCCAATTATCCTGGAACATTGCAGTATTGATAGTTCTAGAATCGGTATGTCCTTCTACCATAACTTCCATACTAGGCTCGGAATTAATGACCTCCGCTAATTTTTCCAAGATAGCATTGGCTTTGTTGCTCACCCTATAACTACCAGAATTGAACAACAATTTATCAGAAATATTGATCATAACAACGGTTTTGTTAATATCAACCACAATATCATCCTCCTCATCAGAGATGGATTTCTTAAGGTTGTAGGATACGGCAAGGTTCATGGAATCTTCCAAAGTTTCTGCCTTTGCCAATTCACTAGGGTCAATTTTTGCCAAAGTAGCCCTCATCTTTTTCTTTGTATTGTTGCTCATTACGGCAACATCACCAACCGAAGCATATTGGGAATCGTTTATATCCTTTAAGGAATTTATTTTTTGGTTGTATTCGGCTACCCTGGCTTCTATTTTGGCAACTTTGGATTCCAATTCCTCTTTCTCTACCTGCGTCTTGGTCAACCTACTTTTGGTATTGGACAAATCGCTTTCAAGGGCCACATATTTCTTTTTGGATACACATGAACCCAATATGGTCATTGCCATTAAACCAACTAACGTTACTTTTCTCATTTCTTTTTGATTAAAAAATTTACAAATAGTTTCTGTTAGGTTATACGTTGAAATGCTAAAAAAAGACGTTGAACTACAAAGAAAACCTTAAAAAAAAAGAGCATCAACATAAATTGATGCTCTTAAACAACTGTTTTTTAAGTGGTTTATCCCTTATTATTCACAGCCACCGGTGAAGCCTTTTGCACTAAATTTTGTTTGCACAGCTCCCTGTCTATTACCTTCCTTTACCTGTATGGCCAAATTGCTTTCGCCACTTCCATCACGTTTTGGACTGCAATATTCAAAAAGATAAAAACTATTGGCTTGTTCGGAAACCCTAAATGAAATATCGTTGAAGGTAGTTTCCAATTGCTCCTTGTTCCCTGCAAATACACTAAAGGTCTTTCCTATTTGCCCAAGAATATCGGCATCTATTTCTGCCCCCAGTCCAATACTGAAGAAGGCAATGTTCTTATTGGCATCCGCTACCTTTTTCAGGGCAGTACTTTGGGAATAACGGGAAGCCTGGTCAGTACCATCGGTAAAGATTACTACTGATGCCGCTCCAATTCTGTCATTCGTAGTACTTTCTGCCAACAACTTCTCCGCTTTGTCCGTTGCCTTGATTACCGCACCATATAGGTCGGTTGATGGGTCATTACTGATATTTTCATCTATACCCTGGATAGAATTTATTAAATCCTGTTTCACATGGGTAAGCTCATTCAAGGCGTGCAGTTCATCTTCCCCGTCAAACCAGTAAATGGCCATTTTAAAGGATTCTGTATCCGAAGCGGGCATTACGTTGTTCACAAAACTTACCGAAGCCGTCTTCAATTCCTCCAAACTGCTTTCCAATACACTATTACTTAAGTCTAATACCAAAATAGTATTATTGTTGAAAATCTGTGAATTTGGTGAAATTCGGGCAAAGGATTCAGAAGTGGAGATGGTATTAAAGCACTCATCATTTCTTCCTTGCTCATAAATCGTAAATTGATTTGCCGTAAGGCCGGGAACCGGATTTCCATCGGTATCCGATACCTTGAAAAAAATGGATACTTTTCCAGGAAGCGTGGTATATTGGTCCTGAATGGACAAAACCAATTCGCCCTCTCCCAGATTTAAGCAATCGTCCACAGGTTTCCCAAGGCCCAGATCACCTCCCGGGTTTACACCGAACTCCACATCATCGTCGGCATTTCCACAAGAAACAAACAAGGCTATGCCAAAGCATATAGCCGCTATTTTGGTATACAATTTCATTTTCATAATATTTAATGTTCAACTAGCAGAACGTTCAAAATTATTTAAAATTATATTCAATAATAAATTCGGTGTTAATATTTGTTAAAGACTTTATCCACATTTTTTTGATCCAAATTACCTATAGAAAGTTTAGGTGCAAATGGGACTAAAACTGAGCAATAAAGCAAAAACAACAGGGAAATTTGTAATAATCATAACGGTTTAATAAACTGTTAAATTGATACATTGTTTCCCTAAATTTGGTACCTTGTAGGGTATTTCAAAAATCAACTTTAAAACTATTAGCTATGCCAAAATATAACATCAACGTAAATGGAGTTTCTAAAAGTGTGGATGTGGCGGAAGACACCCCATTATTGTGGGTCCTGCGCGATCATTTGGATTTGGTAGGAACAAAGTATGGATGCGGCATTGCCCAGTGTGGTGCCTGCACGGTACATATAGGGGGCTCTGCGGTAAGAAGTTGTTCACTTCCTATAGCATCGGTAGGCGATAAGGCCATAACCACCATCGAGGGGTTGTCCGAAGATGGTAGTCACCCTGTACAACAGGCCTGGAAAGAGGTAGATGTACCCCAATGTGGCTATTGCCAAGCAGGTCAGATCATGACGGCATCGGCTTTTTTGGATAAAAACCCCAGTCCCAGTTCGGATGAGATAAAAACGGCCATGCACGGTAACATATGCCGATGTGCAGCCTATACCAGAATCCATAAGGCCGTGGAGGTTGCAGCCAGCAAACTTGGGTAGAAGGGTTTCCTTAAACGCCCAATACCCAATGTTCCTTTACCGTTAACAAAACTAATCCTTGTACTCTACAGGATCTAAAACTAACAACTATGTCAACATCATCAATAACATTTAGCAGAAGATCGTTTATTAGAACGTCGTCCTTGGCCAGTGGTGGCCTGCTCATTGGCTTTAACCTTTTTACGGCCTGTAAGCCCAAGGTGCAGCCACCTGTGGATATTTCCAAGTTAAACTTTAATGATTTCAATGCTTTTATAAAAATTGCGGATAATGGTGCCGTTACCATTTTTTCACCAAATCCAGAAATAGGACAAGGTGTAAAAACGGCTATGCCCATGTTGATTGCTGAAGAATTGGACGTTGCTTGGAACAATGTTTACGTACAGCAGGGAATCTTGGACACGGAAAATTATACCCGGCAGCTTGCCGGGGGCAGCCAGTCTATCCGTCTTGGTTGGGAACCCTTAAGGCAAACGGGGGCTACGGCACGCCAAATGTTGGTGAATGCCGCAGCTGCAAGGTGGGGGGTAGACCCCTCAGAATGCAGCACCTCAGAAGGTGTAATCACCAATGCCAAAGGAGAGACCTTGGGATACGGGGATGTGGTTAAAGAAGCCGCAACCATGGAAGTCCCGGAAGGTGTTACCCTTAAGGATCCGAAAAACTTCAAGATTATTGGTACGGATGCCAAAAACGTAGATATAGACAAGATTATTACGGGCAAGCCTCTTTTTGGTCTGGATTACAAGGCTGAAGGTATGGTTTACGCCAGTGTATTGCGTCCACCTGCCTTTGGCAAAGTATTGGAATCCTATGACGATACCGATGCCAAGGCCATGCCAGGGGTATTGGACGTCATCAAAATAGGGGATAAGATTAAGCAACTTACCAAAGAGGGGAAGGGCAACTGGACGGTAAATATGGGCCAAAGCGATAAAGTTGTGGTCATAGCAAAATCTACTTGGGAAGCCCTAAAGGGAAAAGAGGCCATAAAGGCCAAATGGGTAGATGGAACCCCCTTGGAAAGCACTCAAATGCAGGACAAAAAATTGTTGGACCTGCTAGACGGCAAGGAATTTAAGACCATGAGAAAAGATGGGGACATCAAAAAGGCCTTTGCCCAGGCCGACAATATATTGGAACGTACCTATGAGTCGCCCTTCCTGCCGCATAACTGCATGGAGCCCATGAATTTTTTCGCCAATATTACCGCTGATAAAATACATTTGGTAGGTCCGGTACAGACTCCAGAATTTGCAGCTACTGCCGTTGCTGATATGCTGGGCAGGGATGTAGAACAAGTACATCTGGAAATGACCCGTATGGGAGGAGGCTTTGGAAGACGCTTGTACGGCGATTTTGTATACGAGGTGGCCGAGATTGCCGATGCCATCAAAAAACCGGTAAAACTCGTCTTTTCAAGGGAAGACGACATGAATGCCGGAACCTATAGGCCGGCCATAAAATACAGGATCAAAGCAGCGGTCAAAGATGGAGAAGTAACTGCTTACCAACTAAAGGAAGCGGCGGTGAACGGTAATATGTACGGACTGATACCCAATTTTTTTCCGGCCGGATGCATAGAAAATTATCAGGTAGATGTAGCCCATTACAAGAGTAATATTACCACCGGAGCATGGCGGGCACCGTACACCAATTTTCTGGCCTTTGCCGAACAAAGTTTTTTTGATGAACTGGCAGAAACAATGGGAGTGGATCGCATTCAATTGCGACTGGACCTATTGCAAAAAGCCAAGGGCTCTACCGATGAGCGTATGCAATATTCTCCCGAAAGAATGGAGAAAGTAATAAAAACAGCAGTTGAAAAGTCGGGTTGGGGAAAACAGCCAGATGGGATATATCAGGGTTTTGCCGCGTATTACTGTCATAATTCACACGTGGCCGAAGTTGCCAATGTGGAATTGGAGAATGGAGTGCCCGTGGTTAAAAAAGTAACCTGTGTGGTAGACTGCGGTATAGTGGTCAATCCATTAGGGGCCATAAACCAAATAGAAGGGGGAGTAATTGATGGTGTGGGCCATGCCATGTACGGGGAACTCACCTTTGCCGATGGAAAGCCCCAATCCGAGAATTATGATACATACCGCCTGATCCGTATGCGGGAAGTTCCCAAGGTAGAAACCCATCTTATACAAAATGAACTGGCACCAACAGGCTTGGGGGAACCTACATTGCCCCCGGCGGGAGCTGCAGTGGCAAACGCCTTAAAAGCCGCCACAGGTAATAGATTTACACAACAACCGTTTTCAAAATTCCCGGAACTTATGAAGGTACCGGCTAAACCCATTATAGGATAATATGACCATATTGCTTTTTGGCATTACAAAAGATATAGTAGGCAGTAGTACACTGTCAATGCCCAGCTCTAGTGAATTTGGGACCAAGGGCTCCAAAACCGTAAAAGAGCTTAAAGAGTACTTGGGTAAAATGTACCCAGAACTAAAAAAATTATCGTCGTTGGCGGTAGCAGTGAATAATTCATATGCCCAAGATGACACCGTTATCGATAATTTTGATGAAATTGCACTAATTCCGCCAGTGAGTGGCGGGTAATAGAAAAAGAGGATTAATGTTGATAGATAATCACAATAGAAAAATAAACTATTTACGCTTGGCCGTCACCGATCGCTGCAACCTACGCTGTAACTACTGTATGCCATCTGAAGGTATAAATTTTGCAAAAAAAGACAAACTGTTTACCATAGATGAACTCTGCAGCTTAAGTGAAATAATGGTGGAGCAAGGAATAGACAAAATTCGGATTACAGGGGGAGAGCCCTTTGTAAGAAAGGATTTAATGGTATTATTGCGAAAACTTGCCCAATTGGATGGTTTAAAAGATATCTCCATTACCACCAATGCCACACTCATAGGTCCCTATATACAAGAATTAAAAAGCTTGGGCATTAAAAATATAAATGTAAGCTTGGACGCCATTGACAAGGAAACCTTTGAACGTATTACCAGAAGAAATCAGTATGATACGGTATATGGGAATTTAATAAAATTGGTTACGGAGGGTTTCAATGTTCGCATAAATTTCATCGCCTTGGAAAATCAAAATACACAGGACATTCTACCTATTTTGGAGGTGATGAAGCACTATCCCGTTTCAGTTCGTTTTCTAGAAGAAATGCCATTTAACGGAGGCAGTAAATCCTTTAATACCATTACTTGGGACTATAA
>JBFHGV010000203.1:0-6080 GCA_041582955.1 Arenibacter sp. | reverse complement strand
GGAGACCGAGTATACCGGTAACAAATTTAACTTTACAAAGGATAGAACCTCTGGGTATTTTAATATGGCTTCGTATATTCTCAGTTTTGAGAATATGAGGGTTACCGAGATTAAAGATTAAGTGGTATGACTTCTAAAGTGACTTATACTGGCGGACTTCGCACAAAATGTGAACATCTTGGTTCTGGAAATACTTTTATTACCGATGCTCCTTTGGATAATAATGGGATGGGGCAGGCTTTTTCGCCAACGGATACGGTTGCTACTGGATTGGCGAGCTGTATGCTTACGGTAATGGGTATTAAGGCCAATAACCTTAATGTGGACCTGGTCCAAACTACTGCTGAAGTAACTAAACATATGGAGGCCAATCCCAGGCGTATTTCCAAAATAGAGGTGTTGTTTAGGTTGCCCGCCAATATTTCTAAAAAGGATAGGAAGATCTTGGAACATACGGCCAATACCTGCCCTGTACATTACAGTCTGCATCCCGATATAATTAGGGATATCACTTTTTCTTGGGAACTTTAAAAGGACATCATTTAAGGTATCCCTTCTCTAAGTAACAAGAATCAGTGCTATTGGTATAACTTTTCCTGAAAAGTCCTTTGGGATCCAATGGATATTCTTTTCAGGTAATTGCATCTTTCTACCCTGGTAATGGATACAAACTGTTGAGAGATAAAGTAAAAGACGGTCCTAAGCTTATTACGGGTTCAGGCCAAGCAGCATTTTATATAATGCCTATGTCTAATCCGTATTTGAAAAGTTTAGGACAGTCCATTAAGTTCATGATGTTATATTAAACATCGCAAATGGTGACACCTTCTTTGAGGGCGGCTATCTTATCATCCCAGGTAGGAATAAATTCCTGGGCTACATGTCCCTTGTACCCAGTGGCTACAATAGCCTTCATGATGGCCGGATAATACAGCTCTTGGGTTTCGTTTATTTCATTTCTTCCCGGATTGCCGCCAGTGTGGTAGTGACCAATGTATTGGTGGTAATCTTGGATATTACGGATAATGTCACCTTCCATAATCTGCATATGGTAAATGTCATATAACAATTTAAAATTGTCCGATCCCAGTTTTTTGCAAAGGGCTACACCCCATTCTGTATGGTCGCACATATAGTCCTCATGGTTCACCTTGGAGTTCAATAGTTCCATTTGTATCACTACTCCGTGTTTTTCGGCCAGGGGCATTATTTTTTTTAGTCCGTCTACACAGTTCTGTAGGCCTACTGCATCGTCCATCCCTCGCCGGTTACCACTAAAACAAATAAGGTTTGTATAGCCTGCCTCGGCCACCTTAGGGATCATTTCAGTATAGTTTTTAATAAGGGTATCATGATATTGAGGATCGTTCCACCCTTCTGTGAGGCTAATTTCGGCCCCGTTGCACATAGAGGAATTAATATTGTACTTTTTTAAAAGCGGCCAGTCTTTTGGGCCAATAAGATCAACATTTTTTATGCCCAATTCGTTTAGGGATTTAAGAAAATCCTCCAAAGGGATACTCCCATAACACCAATAACAAACGCTGTGGTCTATGTTGTTCTTTAATTTTGTTTCTGTTTCTTCCTTGTCCATTGAATTACCAGTTTTGCAGGCCAGCATACCAACCGAGGCTGCTGCTGAAGTCCCTATAAATGTTCTTCGTTTCATTTTGTTAACTTTAATTTCTGTCTCTTACAGGTGTTTTCTTAGGTTGCATCTAAAAAAAGAAATAATTTGCAGGTGTTATAAATACGTATTGGGGTACGAACTTGCCTGCAAAAAAAATAAATTCATTCTTTTAGGCTGAGTGTACATTTAAGTCGGATTTTATAAACGTAAATTGTACGTGTATAAAGATAATGGATTCCTTTTAATAATACCTAATTACCGATTGGAATGTTAAAGTAGGCGCTAAATTTGGTTTTAGTGCAATGCTTCTGGTTTTATTAATAGGGGAAGGTATTATCTTTACAGAGAATATTGGATATGAATATAGTTCCGGATAAAAAACAGTTATTGGAATTGGCACATTATAAAATGCCATTCGGGAAATTTAAAGGTAGGTATTTGGTAGAGCTTCCAGAACCCTATTTGGTATGGTTTCAGCAAAGTGGATTCCCTGAAGGTAAGCTTGGTACAATGTTAAGGGCCATGTTGGAAATTAAAATAAACGGACTGGAAGCGTTAATTAGAAAAATTCAAAAAGATTTTCCGCAGTAATACCCGTGAATTGTGTCAGCAATTCGTATTTTTGCTCGCGTTACGAATTCAACCTAACGCTTCATGTCACAGACGAAATATATTTTTGTAACCGGTGGGGTTACTTCTTCTCTTGGGAAAGGGATTATAGCAGCCTCTTTAGCCAAATTATTACAGGCTAGAGGTTATAAAACTACTATCCAAAAATTAGATCCATACATTAATGTTGATCCGGGAACCTTAAATCCCTATGAGCACGGAGAGTGCTATGTTACCGATGATGGTGCTGAAACCGATTTGGACCTTGGGCATTATGAGCGTTTCCTAAATGTTAGGACCTCACAGGCCAATAATGTTACTACCGGAAGAATTTATCAAAGCGTTATAGAAAAAGAACGTAGAGGGGAATTCTTGGGTAAAACAGTACAGGTGGTACCCCATATTACCAATGAAATAAAGGAACGCATCCAATTACTTGGCAAAAGTGGGGATTATGATATTGTTATTACAGAAATTGGGGGAACAGTAGGGGATATAGAGTCTTTACCGTATATAGAGGCCGTACGACAGTTACTTTGGGAATTAGGTGACAACAATGGAATTGTTATTCACCTAACTTTGGTTCCTTTCCTTTCTGCAGCAGGGGAATTAAAAACAAAACCCACCCAGCATTCTGTTAAGACCTTAATGGAAAGTGGTATCAAGGCCGATATTTTGGTATGTAGGACAGAGCATCAGATTTCCGATGAAATTAAGGAAAAGTTAGCGCTTTTTTGCAATGTTAAAAGGGAAGCTGTTATACAATCTATAGATGCATCAACCATTTATGATGTGCCAATTTTAATGCAGGAAGAAGGTTTGGATGCCGTTACCCTTAAAAAGTTGGCCCTTCCAGATGACGTTGTTCCAGACCTTAGCAAGTGGAACCAATTTTTGGAGTGGCACAAGAATCCCAAAAATGAGGTTACCGTTGGCTTAATAGGTAAGTATGTAGAGTTGCAGGATTCCTATAAATCCATTTTAGAGTCCTTTATCCATGCCGGATCCGTAAACCATGTGAAGGTTAAGGTGAAGTCTATTCATTCTGAGCACCTGAGTCCTAAGAGCCTGGAAAAAAAGTTACAAGGCTTGGATGGTATCTTGGTGGCCCCCGGTTTTGGGGAAAGAGGTATTGAAGGAAAGGTAAGGGCAGTACAATACGCCCGTGAGAATAATATACCGTTTTTGGGAATTTGCCTGGGAATGCAAATGGCCGTTATAGAATATTCCAGAAATGTTTTGGGGCTCAAAAATGCCAATTCTACCGAGATGGATGAAAATACGGCCCACCCTGTAATCAGTATTATGGAGGAACAAAAGAATATTGAAAACAAAGGGGGGACTATGAGGTTGGGTGCCTGGTCCTGTGATTTGGCCAAGGATAGCTTGGTGCAAATGGTGTATCACGGAGCCTCGGAAATCTCGGAACGCCACCGTCATAGATATGAATTTAACAACAAATATAAAGACCAACTGCAGCAAGCCGGACTTGTGGCATCAGGAATAAATACAGATACCGGTTTGGTGGAGATTGTAGAGGTTCCGGCCCACCCTTGGTTTATAGGGGTACAATATCATCCGGAATACAAGAGTACGGTAGACAATCCACATCCTTTATTTGTGGGATTTGTTAAAGCGGCATTAAAACATCAAAAGCAATAAACTAATGCCAGTTTGGCATAAACAACACATTTGGGTGTATATTTGCACGCTTAATCAAGCTGTTAGGAACCTTAATTGGTTGCATTCCTTGCGGCAATATTTTTAAAAGTAAACTTTAGATGGAAGAAAAAAAATTGGATATTAATACCATTATTGGCTTCGTGCTAATTTTTGGGATTCTTATTTTTATGTTTTGGCAAAACCAGCCAACACCGGAAGAGCTGGAAGCGCAGAAGGCAAAACAGGAGCAGTTGGAAGCCGCCCAAAATGAAAAGGCAAATGCGGAACAAGTAGAAATTACCCCTTACAAAAGTATAGACCTACAAGATTCAACGGCCGTGGCGAGTTATAAAAGTGCCATAGGGGCCTTTGGGTATACCGCTCCTAAAGAGGGAACTACAGTCCTGGAAAACGATGTGCTTTATTTGGAGATTAACAATAAGGGAGGGCAGATCGTAGAAGCAAAAATGAAAGGATATGTTACCTATGACTCCATTCCTGTTTATTTGGTAAAAGATGGCAACGCTAATTTTGGACTTACTTTTTCAACATCGGATAACCGGGTGTTGAATACCAATGACCTCTATTTTGAACCTTCTCTTTCCAAATCAGGCGAAAACCAGGTGCTTTCCATGAAAGCTAAGGTGGCGTCCGATAAGTTTTTGGAATTCAGATATGAGATGAAGCCAACAGAATACCTTCTTGGTTTTACCGTGCGTTCCCAAGGCCTTAACGGGGTGGTCAACAGCTCCAAGCCCATTAATTTGGATTGGGATCTAAAGGGGTTCAGGCATTCCAAAAGTATACAGTACGAAAATCGCTATACCAGGGTTACCTATAACCATGATGATGATAAAATTAGCAAGTTGTCCGAGGGTAGTGAGGATGAGGAATTGGAAGAGAATGTAAAATGGATATCGTACAGACAGCATTTTTTTAGTTCTATCCTAGCCTATGCGGACACCTTTAAAACGGCAAGGCTAAGCTCTATAAATCTAGTAGAAGAGGAAAGCCATACCCAACAGTTTACCAAGGAATTTAGTTCAGAAGTGCCATTGGAAATGAAAGGTGGCGAATTGGCCTATGATTTTAATTGGTATTACGGGCCTACAGATGTAAAGGTTTTGGCACAATACAAAGAGCTGGGGCTTGAAGACTCTATCCCTTTTGGATGGGGTATCTTTGGTTGGATAAACCGCTATATCTTTACTCCGGTATACACCTTTTTAAGCTCTTTCTTACCCTTCGGTATCGCTATTGTAGTGATGACCATCTTGGTTAGATTATTGATGTCTCCCGCTACCTACAAGTCCTATCTGTCACAGGCTAAAATGAAAGTTCTAAAGCCAGAGATTACAGAACTTAACGAAAAGTACAAGGACAATGCCATGAAAAAGCAACAGGAGACCATGAAACTGTATAATAAAGCAGGTGTAAGTCCAATGAGTGGATGTGTGCCCGCCTTGTTGCAGATGCCTATTTTTTATGCGCTGTTTATGTTTTTCCCGACTTCCTTTGCCCTAAGGCAGAAGTCCTTCTTATGGGCAGATGACCTTTCTTCCTATGATGCTATAGCACAACTGCCTTTTACAATTCCGTTCTACGGTGATCACGTAAGTTTGTTTCCTATTTTAGCATCGGTAGCTATCTTCTTTTATATGATGATGACCACCGGTCAGAATATGCAGACACAGCCAGGTATGCCCAATATGAAATTCATCATGTACTTATCGCCATTGATGATGTTGGTATTCTTTAACAACTATGCAAGTGGACTGAGTTTGTACTATTTTGTGTCTAACTTAATTACCATATTTATTATGTTGGCTATCAAAAACTTTATCCTGGATGAAGATAAAATCCATGCACAGATCCAAGAAAACAAAAAGAAGCCTAAGAAAGAAAATAAGTTCCAGCGAAAAATGCGAGAGATGATGGAGCAGGCCGAGGAACAAAAGAAGGTTGGAAAGAAATAATTCCGATTTAAATTTGTGTACAAAAAAAGTGTTTGATATTATTCAAGCACTTTTCTTTTAACGGTGGGTTAATTCGGCATATTTTTCGTTTTGGGATTGTGATAATAGCTTCTACAGATTCTGAAAACACACCTTAAAGCCCTTAAAAAGCAAAAACCCCCGGCCAACTGGTCGGGGGTTTTTTTAGCAATAAATAGTTTGGT
>JBFHGV010000202.1:0-6081 GCA_041582955.1 Arenibacter sp. | reverse complement strand
TGCTTCGGCCACTGTCGTGAATGCTACTGGCAAACACCTTACCGCTGGAATAATAGATGAGCACACCCATATAGCTGCTTTGTCAATCAATGAATCTGGTCAGAATTCTTCTGCCGAGGTACAGATGGAAGATGTTGTAGACCCAGAACATATTGGAATTTATCGCAACTTGGCGGGTGGCGTAACTTCTGCCCAACTTTTGCACGGTTCCGCCAATCCTATTGGTGGGCAATCGGCAATCCTTAAATTAAAATGGGGGGCCAATGCAGATGGACTCATCTACAAGAACTCCCCAAAGTTTATAAAATTTGCTCTGGGAGAGAATGTAAAACAATCCAATTGGAACAGTTACAGTAGGTTTCCCCAAACAAGGATGGGAGTAGAACAAACCTTTATCAATTATTTTCAACGTGCCAAGGAATACGACCTTAAGAAAAAAAGCGGAGAAGAATATAGACATGATGAGGAGCTGGAGACCCTCGCTGAAATCCTTAATGGAGAGCGTTTTATCAGTTGCCATTCTTATGTACAGAGTGAAATTAATATGCTGATGAAAGTAGCCGAAAAATTTGACTTCAAGATCAATACCTTCACCCATATTTTGGAAGGTTACAAGGTGGCCGACAAAATGGCCGCACATGGAGTGGGCGCTTCCACATTTAGTGATTGGTGGGCCTACAAATACGAAGTAAACGACGCCATTCCGTACAATGCCGCCATTATGCAGAGCCAAGGTATTACCGTTGCTATTAACAGTGACGACCCAGAGATGTCCAGAAGGTTAAACCAAGAAGCCGCAAAAACAGTAAAATATGGTGGGATGACAGAGCTTGAGGCCTGGAAAATGGTTACCATAAACCCAGCCAAACTTTTACATATAGATGACAGGGTAGGTAGTATTAAGGAAGGAAAGGATGCCGACCTTGTTTTGTGGAGCAACAACCCCCTATCTATCTATGCCAAAGCGGAAAAAACACTTATCGAAGGAGCTGTTTACTTTGATCTAGAAAAGGACAAACAACAAAGGGAAGCCATAAAAAAAGAAAAGGCTCTTTTGATAAACCTTATGTTGCAAGAAAAAGATAATGGTAGCACTACCCAAGAACCCAAGAAAAAAGACCAAGAAGAACTGCACTGCGATAGTCTTTAAAATTTAGAAAAGATGAAAAAAATATTATATATCATAACAATTGCCCTTTTAACCATCTCGTTAAAGGGATATACACAGCAAACACCAGCGGCAGCACAAAAAGAGGCCATTACCATTGAAGGAGCAGTAGCCCATTTAGGAAATGGAGAGGTTATAGAGAACTCCCTTATTATGTTCGAGGGTGGCAAAATTACCTTTGTAGGAGATGCCAAAACAAGAATCGCAAGGAAAGGCACCCGTATAGATGCCAAAGGAAAACATCTTTACCCGGGGTTTATCACCACTTGTGCCTCTTTAGGGTTGATAGAGGTAGATGCGGTAAGAGCCTCAAATGACAAAGATGAAATTGGGAATATAATTCCGCATGTTAGAAGTTTAATTGCCTACAACGCCGAATCCAAGGTTGTAGAAAGTATGCGTCCCAACGGGGTGCTTCTGGGACAAATATCCCCCAAGGGCGGTACTATCTCCGGAACCTCCTCCATTATGCAATTTGATGCCTGGAATTGGGAAGACGCCGTAGTAAAGACCGATGACGGAATACACCTAAATTGGCCTAAAAGTTTTAGGAAAGAGTACTCCTCAACGCGGCAGGACAGAAGACATGTACCTAATAAGGATTACCAAAATAAGATTGTCGAAATTGTCGACTTTTTCAACAATGCCGCTGCCTATGGAAACGGTGGGGCGCCTAGTATTAATCCGGCATTTGAAGCCACACAGGGACTGTTCCAAGGAACGCAAAAACTATATGTGTATGCCGATAGCGAGAAGGAAATTGTGGATGCCATTACCCACACCAAAAATTTGGGCGTTAAAAAAGTTGTTCTAGTGGGCGGATACCACGCCTATAAAATAACCGATTTTTTAAAGCAGCATCAAATACCCGTTCTAGTTAGGGCTCCACATAACCTGCCCATCTCTGAAGATGACGATTACGACCTCCCTTTCAAGCTTCCCAAATTGCTTACTGAAGCTGGTCTTTTGGTTGCCATACAGAACATAGATGCGAAAAATTTTCAAAATAGAAACCTACCTTTTTATGCAGGACAGCTTGTTCAGGAAGGGCTTTCCAAAGAAGAAGCACTTCAACTGATAACTGAAAATCCTGCAAAAATTCTCGGTATAGATGAGAACTACGGAACCTTGGAAGTTGGTAAGAGTGCTACTTTATTTATCTCTGAAGGCGATGCCTTGGACATGCGTACCAACCAATTGTCCAAAGCCTTTATTGATGGTAGGGATATTTCCTTGGAAACCCACCAAACAGAATTATGGAAAAGATATATGGGGAAATACAATGGTAAATAGCCCAATACCTTAATTTGGGAAAAATTGAAAAAAGGGGGAGTCACTATAGTGTTACTCCCCCTTATCATTTATAATACTTACTCCTGAACCTTACCTTCTACATAAACAGCCTTTTCGGGCTTTTTAAACAAACTTACAGGTGGCGCCTGTTCACTTATCTCCACTTTTTCATATGCCACAGGCTTCCTAGGAGCTTTAATGGTACGCCCTTCTGCACTGTACCATGTTAATTCTGCAGGCAGCTTTAGTCCGTTGGTCTCCTTCCAATCGTGATATCTTATCCAATTCACCTTATTGGATCGCTCTCCACTCCTGTAACTCACCGTATAGCCCAACCACGTCATTTCATAAGTTTCGGGGTGGTAATGCAAATAATATTCATCTTTATAAGATACCCCTGTACCGGACTGGAAGCTAATGGCTATTCCCGGGTAACGCACCCCCTTATATTCCAAATCTTCCGTTTCGCCATAAATAATACCCTTATCCCCCAATATGAAAGGCATGGCAAAAAAATAAAATCTCAGGTTATGATAAAATACAGGGTCGCCTTTATACGATTTGTCCACATCCTGCAGCCACACCTTTTCCCCATCAAATCCCAAGGAATACCCTGGACCATCTACCCTATCCATTCTGGATTGAAGGTCTATGGTATGTTGCTCCTCGCCTATGTGGAAAACCAGGTTCTTTTTGCTCTTCCAATTATTGATACCGCCATGGTTTTCAAAAATTTTCATCAATACTTCCGGGTAGTCCGGCTTACTTACAACCGCCTCTTTTTGTACCCCGACCACTTCTTTGACCGGCTCCACTTTTTTGTTGTCCGATTTACAGGACAACACACTGGCCAATACCAGTGCCATAGCAATATATTTCATCATACCTATATTTAGTTTCCCCATTTGTCGAACAACTTCAGTTAACTTTACGAGAATATTTTATTTTTGCACCAATGAGCTATTTCAAAGCAATTTCCAGCCCCCAAAATCCCATGGTCAAGAAAATCCTTTCCCTGAAGGAAAAATCAAGGGAGCGCAAAAAACAGGGACTTTTTGTTCTAGAGGGAAAGAAAGAACTACAGTTGGCCCTTAAAGGGGGATACCAATTGGAGACCGTCCTTTTTTACCCTGAATTAATTTCTTTGGATGAAATTGCAGCGTTTACTCAAAAAACCTCCCCTGCCCCCGAAATCATCGGCATTTCTAAAGATGTCTACCAAAAAATAGCCTATCGCGATACCACGGAAGGTATTGTGGCTTTGGGAAAAACCAAAGAACACAGTCTGGACACCCTGCAATTTAAGAATGATAATCCACTTATTTTAGTGGCGGAAGCCCCGGAAAAACCGGGGAACATAGGGGCCTTGTTACGTACCGCCGATGCTGCCGACCTAGATGGGGTCATAATTGCCAACGCTAGGGGAGACCTCTATAACCCCAACATCATTCGCAGTAGTGTTGGTTGCATCTTTACTACTAAAATAGCACTTGGATCCACAGCCCAAGTACTTGACTATTTAAAACAACATCAAATAGCGATCAATTGCGCTGCTTTAAGTGCATCAGAATCTTATACCAAAGTAGATTTCACCCAGCCTACAGCCATCGTAGTGGGCACAGAAGCCACGGGACTTTCTAAAGAATGGCTACAAAACGCTACCCAGAATATCATTATTCCCATGCACGGCCAAATAGACTCCATGAATGTTTCCGTGTCGGCTGCAATACTTATCTTTGAAGCAAGAAGGCAAAGAGGCTTTTAATATAACTCCTTAAAACGGAGTTACCTCTAAATGATTATCCAAACAACCAATTACCTTTACACATGAACAGTAGCTTCTTATTTTATATCCTAGTCGCCATCCTATTGATTCAATTTACAATTGAAACCTTTTTGGAGTACCTTAATGCAAAGCGCTACTCAGATGCAGTACCCAATGAATTAAGTGATGTGTTTGACCAAGAGGAATATCGAAAAGCGCAGCAATACAAAAGAACCAACTATCGTTTTGGACTGGTCACTTCTATTTTTTCATTGGTGTTGACCTTGTCATTCTTGATTTTCGGAGGGTTTGAATGGGTAGACCGTATCGCCAGAAATATCAGTGATAACCCAATACTAAATGCATTGCTGTTTTTTGGGATTATCATGATAGGAAATGATATAGTAACCACACCGTTATCCTACTACCGAACCTTTGTAATTGAGGAAAAATTTGGTTTTAACAAAAGTACCAGAAAGTTATTTTGGATAGATAAGTTAAAAGGATGGTTGATGATGATGTTGATAGGGGGTGTTATATTGGCATTGGTTATATGGTTCTTTCAATGGGCAGGGACCAATTTCTGGATCTATGCTTGGGTACTGATGGCCATTTTCTCCCTTTTCATGAACCTTTTCTACAGCAAATTGATTGTTCCCCTTTTCAATAAACAAACACCCTTGAACGAAGGGAGTTTAAAAAGCAAGATTGAAGCCTATGCCAAACAGGTAGGCTTTGAACTTAAGAACGTCTTTGTCATTGATGGCTCTAAAAGATCAACCAAGGCCAATGCCTATTTTTCCGGTTTTGGAAAAGAAAAACGAATAACCTTATACGACACCTTGATCAACGACTTGGAAGAGGATGAGATTGTAGCCGTCCTGGCTCATGAAGTGGGACACTATAAAAAAAAGCACATAATCTTTAATTTATCCGCCTCCATTTTGCTCACCGGCCTTACCCTCTTTATACTATCTCTATTTATAAACAATCCAGAAATTTCTTTGGCCATTGGGGTTTCACAGCCTAGTTTTCATGCCGCCCTAATAGGTTTTGGCATTCTTTACAGTCCTATTTCAGAAATTACGGGATTGATCATGAACTATATGTCTAGAAAGTTTGAATATCAGGCAGATGATTTTGCAAAAAACACTTTTGCCCCCAAACCCTTGATTTCCTCATTAAAAAAATTATCCAAGAACAGCCTAAGCAACCTTACCCCTCATCCCGCTTATGTTTTTATGCATTATTCCCACCCAACTCTAATGTCCCGAATTAAGAACTTAAAGGCATGATTTTTGTTGTTTAGGTTGGTAGTTTGTGCTATTTTTAAATTATGATGACAGAAGCAGCCATAGAACAGGAAAATAAGGAGATAGCAAAGCAATACAAAGAATTGCTACGTAAAAGTTATCAAAGTCTTTCTGAGGAAGATAAAAAGTTAATACGTGCTGCCTTTGACGTAGCAGTTGACGCCCATAAAAATCAAAGAAGAAAATCTGGGGAAGCTTATGTATTCCACCCTATTGCGGTGGCAAAAATAGTCGCTACCGAAATAGGCCTGGATGCCGTATCCATTGCCTCTGCCCTACTTCACGATGTGGTAGAGGACACAGAATACACCTTGGCGGATATAGAGCGTATGTTTGGTGAAACAGTTGCCCGTATTGTTGACGGACTCACCAAAATTGCACACCTAAAAAAGGATATGAACATATCCCAACAGGCCGAGAATTTTAGAAAAATGTTGCTTACCCTTAATGACGACGTACGGGTTATCATTATAAAAATTGCGGACAGGTACCATAATATGCTCACCATGGATTCCATGCCAGAGCACAAACAAGTAAAGATA
>JBFHGV010000201.1:0-6108 GCA_041582955.1 Arenibacter sp. | reverse complement strand
TAGTATTAATAGGTTACGGTGAAGTTCGCAGAAAGGATTTGACTGGTTCCGTGAGTAAAGTTGGTGGGGCGGATTTGGAAATCCTTCCGGTAGCCAGGATAGACCAATCTTTGCAGGGAAGAGCTTCCGGTGTTCAGGTTTCACAAATTAGCGGAGAGCCAGGAGCGGCAACAACTATAAGGATACGTGGCGGAAATTCTATTCAAGGCAACAATGAACCGTTATGGGTCATAGATGGTGTTATCGTGGGGACCGACTACAATTTGAGCAATCTGAATACAAATGATATTCATTCCATAGATATTCTAAAAGATGCCGTTGCCGTTTCCATATATGGTACACGTGGCGCCAATGGGGTTATATTGGTAACAACAAAAAGTGGTGCCGGCGCTACGCCGGGTATACCCAACGTATCGGTTAATGCATATACTGGACTTCAGTCTATGGTAACCCAAGTAGATTTCCTTGATGGTCCCCAACATGCGGCCTATGCCAATGAGGATGCAGAATTTAGAAATGCCGCCTTACCGTTTCCCGATCTTGCCACTGTTCCCAATGTAGATTGGATAGATCAGGTAACACATACGGCCCCTGTGCAAAATATTGATGTATCCGTATCGGGGATTTCTGAAAATAGAAATATCAATTATTATGTGTCCGGGAATTATTTTGATCAAGAAGGTCTTGTTAGGGCCACAGGAATCAGTAAATATGTTTTCAGGACCAATTTGGATATTAAACTTTCTGAAAAGTTTAAAGTAGGAATGAGGGTAAATATTGCCAAATTGAAAAAGGAAAATAATAAATTCAGTTTGGATAACCTCTTTCTTTTCACCACTCCTACAAGAGCAATTTATGACGAAGAGGGTAATTATACGGCATTGGACCCGATCACTGATGGAATAGCATCGAATTATGAGGCGGATATACGATTAAAACAGGACCATAATTTGGAAACCAATATATTGGGGAACCTTTATATGGAATTCAGACCCTTCTCAAACTGGGTTTTCAAAACGACTTTTAGCCCCGAATTGAACAACTTTAAAAGAAATATTTTTAATCCCGGAGCCTTGCCCAACAATTTAATCGTTCAAAATGGAGGGAATGCCGAAGTGCGTAATTCTGTGAGAACAGGGTATATCAATGAGAATACCTTAACTTATAATAAGACCATTGGTCAGGACGACTACCTAACTGTTTTGGCGGGGTTTACCCTCCAAAAAACAGAGCTGGAGGAAAGCGTGGCGAGGGCATTTCAAATATCAAACGATGTTACGGGATATAATAATCTTGGATTTGGGTCCAATCCCACACGAAACGAAGTAGTTTCTGGTTATGATTCTTTTCAACTGGCCTCATGGTTGGGAAGAATAAATTATTCCCTGGACAATAAATACCTTTTCACGATAGTGGGGAGGGTAGATGGTTCCTCTCGTTTCGCCCCAGGTAACAAGTATGCATTTTTTCCTTCTGGAGCCTTCGCATGGAAATTAGCGGAAGAGGAATTTATTCAGGATCTTAATATTTTCAGCGAGCTTAAGTTTCGTACCAGTTATGGTAGATCTGGAAGTCAGGCAATACCTTCCTATAGGACTTTGGCTATTTTAAATGGTGCCAATACCACATTTAATGGGATAGAACAACCAGGAGTTGTTTTGGGAAGACCCGAAAATCCCGAATTAAAATGGGAGACTACCAAGCAGTTGGATATAGGTCTGGAAATGGGTTTCTTTAATAATCGACTATCAGTGGAGATTGATTATTACAAAAAAAATACCGAAGATCTTTTGCTCGATGCCCGATTACCTAGGCAAACCGGCTTTGTAAGCAAATTGCAAAACATTGGCAAGGTGGAAAATAAAGGAGTAGAGTTTATGGTCAATAGTGTTAACGTTTCAAACGACAATTTTAAGTGGACTTCATCTCTATCGTTATCTAGTAATAATAACAAGGTTGTAGACTTGGGAGGTGTTGATTTCATTAATCTTGCTACGCCTGCGCAACAGGGAGGAACCGGGGCGCGTCTTATAGTTGGCGAAAGTGCTCCTGTATTTACAGGGGTTCGTTATTTGGGAACATGGAAATCGCAAGAAGAGATTGATGCTGCTGGTCTAGGTGGTAGTCAAGATGTAGGTGGTCCCCATTTTGATGATACGAATGGAGATGGAGAGGTAAATGAAGATGACTTTGTGGTTTTGGGTAGTCCTCAGCCTGATTTCTATTACGGTCTTGGCAATACATTTTCATATAACAACTTTGATTTAGATTTTTTCTTTCAGGGTACCTATGGCAATGAAGTCTTCAATAGTCTTACCCAAACAGCATTTTTTGGCCGTTCGGAAACCACAAAATATGCTGAAACACTCAATAGATGGACACCTGAGAACCCAACTTCAGATATTCCAAGAGCGGGGGCTGTAGCCGCATTATCTGAAATATACAACAACTCCGCCATGATCGAAGATGGTTCCCATATTCGTCTTAAAAGTTTGAGATTGGGCTATAATATACCTGTGGATAATTTGGGCTTAAAGGGGTTTAAGGCAATCAATGTATATGTAACCGGAACCAATCTTTTCATTCTTTCCGATTTTAGATTAAAAGATCCGGAAACCAGTCAGTTTGATAGGGATCAGGAAAATCTTTCCATAGGATTCTCAAGAGGGCAATATCCCACTTCCAGAACAATTTCCGCAGGGGTTAAGGTAAATTTCTAAAAATAACAAGCTATGCATCATTTAGTAACAATATATAAGATTAAGAAAATGAAACAACATATTAATATTTTACTAATAGTCACGGTCATTACCTTACTTTTTGGCTGTGATAAATTTCTGGAGGAAGAACCTAGGGATTTGGCCTCACCGTCCAATTTTTTTAACACTCCTACGGAATTTGATTTGGCGATAGTGGGGTTGTATAATATATACAAAGACAATTCCCTACATGGAAAAATTGGATTAGACCGTTATTATGAGAACGGGGCCGATATAATTGGCCCCAATAGAATCTTTGGTCAGGTAGAACCAACGCAGGCCTATACCTTAAGTGAAAGTAATATTGGTGCAATAGACCAAGGAGCAGGTGCACCTTTAACTTGGCAAAACCTATATTCCATTATTCTTAATGCAAACACCATTCTAGAACAATTGGAATTGAATCAAACTTTAACGCAGGAGGAGAGGAACCTTTTTGAGGGACAAACTTTGTACTTACGTTCCTATGCCTATTACCATCTAACCAACCTCTGGGGGGACGTACCTTATTATAGGGACAATCTTCCCATAAGTGAAATTCAGGTATTGCCCAGAGCGGATAAAACCATGATCAGAAACGAAATACTTGTGGATCTTCAAAGGGCACAGGACCTAATGCCCAATTCATTATCTGAAACGGACCAGGGAAAAGCCACCAAATGGGCCGCTGCCACAGTTATGGTAAAAATTCTTCTTACCCAAGAAAAATGGGAACAAGCACGGGATAAGGCAGTTGAGATAATCAATAATTCCCCACATGATTTATTGGATGATTACGCAGCCGTATTCGATCCCAACAACGAGTACAATGCTGAGAACATTTGGGAAATCGATTTTGTCCGGGACGTAAGAAGTAACGATTGGGTGGATCATTTTACCCCAAGGATCAGGGACGAACCTAAAGACCCCACACAACAGAATGCGCTGAGTGCTGCTTTGGGGGATAGAAGTGAAGGTTTTACCGGCTATGGCCTATCCATACCTTTACCGGGTTATGTCAATGATTTTCCGTTGGACGATCTAAGAAGATCACAGAATATAGTTACAGAATATCTTGGATTTGAGCTTAATTTCCCATACATGCCCAAAATGTGGAATCTGGACCAGGTAAATTCACCTAGGGGAAACCATGGGGACAATAAGATCATATTTAGATTGGCAGACGTGTACCTTATGGCTGCGGAAGCAGAAAATGAACTTAATGGCCCTGCTAGTGCCTACCAATACATTAATAAAGTTCGGGAAAGGGCCTATGAGCCAGACCAGCCATTGGCCAGTCTTACCCAGGAAACTTTCCGACAGGCTATTTATGACGAAAGGCGATGGGAGTTGGGCGGAGAAGGACACAGACGAATGGATTTAATTAGATGGGGGATACTTTTGGATGTGGTAAAAACCACGGAGTATAGAGTCTATAACCCAGCTGCCAATATACAGCCCCATCATATATTGCTTCCTATACCTCCGGAAGAATTTACTTTGAATCCGGCTCTTTTGGAATCGGACCCAACCAACAACGGGTATAGATAAGCATTTTTATAAAAGGCTGATTGGGTTTTCCTAAGCAGCCTTTTATATTTATATTCAAAAACTTCATATCATTAGTTAATGCAAAAGTGTATGGTTCCAAGGATACTTGTTTTTATACTCTGTACCCTACTTATTTCTTGTTTAGGGGTAAATAAGGACAAGGTACAAGAAATTCCATTGGCAAAGCCCAATGTAATTTTTATTAATGTAGACGATTTGGGATGGAAAGATACCGGTTTTATGGGAGGGGAATTTTTTGAAACCCCCAATATAGACCTGCTGGCTTCGGAAAGTATGGTTTTTCCAAGAAGCTATTCCGCAGCTGCCAATTGTGCACCGAGCAGGGCATGTTTAATGACAGGCCTAAATACTCCCAGACATGGGGTCTATACCGTAAGTCCATCGGCGAGAGGGAACAAAAAATCCCGAAAGTTGGTTCCCATTGAAAATACAGATTCCCTGTTGTTGAAAGATATTACCATGGCTGAAGTCTTTAAAAAAGCCGGATATACTACCGGGGTTTTTGGCAAATGGCATTTGGGCAAAGATCCTACAGAACAAGGTTTTGATGTTAATGTAGGCGGAGGTATCAGGGGAAATCCAGGTCGTGATGGCTATTTTAGTCCTTATAATGATTTGTCAAATCTAGAATCCGGGCCGGAAAGGGAGAACCTTACGGACCGATTAACACAAGAAAGTCTTCAATTTATCAGGGATAATAAGGACCGACCTTTTTTTGTATACCTGCCATTTTATGCAGTCCATACCCCTTTGCAGGCCAAACAAGAGCTTGTAACAAAATACGCGGGCAAATCTAATCCAAAGAAAATTTCATCTGTCTATGCGGCCATGGTGGAAACCGTGGACCAAAATGTGGGAAAGATATTAAAGAGTATAGCCGAACTGGGTTTGGAACAAAATACTATTTTAATATTTACCTCGGATAATGGAGGAATTAGGAGCATATCCACCCAAGAGCCCTTAAGGGCAGGTAAAGGTTCCTATTATGAGGGTGGAATAAGGGTGCCATGTACTATTAAATGGCCTGGAACAAATATGGCAGGCAAAATAATAGGGGAGCCAATCAGTAATTTGGATTTTTTTCCAACTTTCATGGAACTTTTGAATGTAGATATGCCCAATTATAGATCCGACGGCCAAAATTTGATGCCTTTATTGAAGGGTGGGACCATGGGCGAGCGACCCTTGTTCTGGCATTTTCCTATCTATTTGGAAGCGTACGACCCTAAAATGGATGATGGCCGCGATCCTATGTTTAGAACCCGACCGGGTTCCGTAGTGATGCAAGGCGATTGGAAACTGCATTACTACTATGAAGATAATGAAATTGAACTTTACAACCTTAGGGACGACCTTGGGGAAAGAAATAATTTGAACACTTCCAATCCCTCAAAAGCCAAGGAGTTATTAAACCTATTAAAAGTTTGGTTGAATGAAACAGGGGCACCCATACCCAAAGTTCCAAATCCAGACTATGATTCCTAAAAAAAACTAAATTAATTCATAAAAGATAAATGATGATCACTACAAAACTAATACCCTTTTACTATATCCTTATAGGTGTTGGAATACTATTTACATCCTGTAGGGAAGAAGCCAAAAATGAGGAGCCGAAAATTACCGAAGTTGGCAAGCCCAATATAATCTATATTTTGGCAGATGACCTTGGCTATGGCGACCTTAGCGTATACGGACAAAAAAAGTTTTCTACCCCCAATATAGACAGATTGGCCTCACAGGGAATCAGGTTTACCCAGCACTATTCCGGAAGTACGGTATGCGCCCCTTCACGCTCGGC
>JBFHGV010000200.1:0-6117 GCA_041582955.1 Arenibacter sp. | reverse complement strand
AGGCTTTTTATAAACCACTTTGGTTCTTGGAACTTTTACAACCTTGGTTACTTTCACTTTCTTTACTCTCCTTTGGGCATTTACTTCGTTTACAGAAGCTGTTGTCAAGAACAAACCCATAATGATTATTGCTATTCTTCTCATAGTAATAGGCTTTTAATTATAATAACTTATTTCCCTTTTGACTCTTCTACTGCACTTTGGTTTAATTGTAGAGTGGTACTATCAATGGTTTCCAAAGCGTAAACCCAAGTATTTTCTTTAATTTATAACCCGCTTTTTAAACCATAGGTCCTCCAAACTAAAATTCAGCGTTAGCGTATGATAATTCTCTTTTACCAATACATTTTGGATTTGTCCAGAGGCCCCGTAGGAGTAGGATAGATTAAGCATGGAATTGTTGCCCTGTCCAATAGGCACTCCAATTCCGGCAGTGATATTATAGCCTTCAATTTTAGTGTCATTTACGTTCAGGTAACCGGTATCATAGTTAAAACCGGCCCTATATCGAATCCGCTGTGCATACTTGTAACTATTGGGATTTCTAACAAATTCCAATCCCAGGGCGTAGATATCCTGATCTTGGTATACCCCTAAATGCTCCTCCTGCTCGGTATCGTCCCAAAAGTTCTTTTTATAGTCTGCATTCAGGGTAAAGGATTTAAGGAATTTGGCACTTAGACCTAACCCTAGCTCCATAGGCAGTTTAAAATCGTCTACCGAATCGCTTTCCTCATCCTCCACGGTAATTCCCACACCATCTATACTCTTTTCCACAGAGCGCCTAAGACTTCCTTTTAAACTGCTGGGAAATTGCACTGTGCTCCCAAGGGTAATTTTCTTGCCAAGGTCCAATTGCATCCCCAGACCAAAACGGCCACCACTGTAATTGGTATCTTCCACAGCGGAAAAGGTACTGCTATCCAAGTAGAAATATTCTTCTTCCTCAATATTTCCGAACAGTATGGAAAAACTGGCGCCAAATCTTAAATAATCCGTAAGGCCGTACCCTAAGTTTATCTTAAAATCACTTAATCCACCAATTCCATTTATATTGCTCTCAAAGGACTCTTCAGATCCCTCAATGTTGGTATTCACCCCTACCAAGGAATAGCCTACATCACTATAGGGTGTTAAGGCAATACCCGCCCCCAACCTTTCGGCGATACGAAAGGCAAGCGATAAATTGGAGAAATTAACTGTGGATTTTGTCTCCTCGTTTATACTGTTGCTATAACTGTTGTATTTTCCCCTTATCCCAATATCGTAAAAGAACGAATTTTGGGGAGTCAATGCAAAATTGGACGGGTTTAGGTTATTGATCTCTGTATCGGACCTTAAACCTATGCCCGAGTATCCCATACCGTTGGTCCTTCCAATACTGGCCTGGTTAATAACCCCTAAACCATAGAGGGAATAGGGCGAACTGGTAAGCCCTTCGGACTGGGCCATAATTGTAGAAGTAGACCATAGTACTGCGCCTATGGCAAAAAAAAGTAGTTTATTCATCTTCATCATATATTGCATAAGTAAGTTCTAACTTGGTGCCTTGGTTTCCACTATTTCCGTACAGGACAAACCGATCCACGGTACTGTTGTAATTTGCGGGTAAAAGAATAATGGCTTCCTCCGTTTCCCTATCTGTAGTCAATATTCCCTCTATATAGGAGCTTAAAGGGACCTCATAATAGATATCGTTGAATTCTTCATTGTCCCGGTTCAAAATCGCTTGCACGGCCGAAGCATCGGTAGCCAACAATTGTTGGGTCAGATCGTTGTTCCCATCCACAACAAAAAGAGACAATGTGTCCCTAAGGACCAATTCATCCGTATAGGACCTTTCTACAGGTTTAATTTTAAGTACGGCATTCAATAGGGTGCCCTGTCCTGGGATATCGAACAGTGTTTTTAAGTTAGGGAAGTCTATCTTGGTTGCGTAACCAATACCCGATTGTATAAAACTTTGGTTGTCCGATACGGCACTATTTACCGTGATTTCCTTGTTGGTAAGGGTTTTTAGATACTCATTGGTTTCAACTACAGACATCTGATTAAAAAAGGGAACCGGACTACTGCTGGTGTTTACCGTAAAATCCGTGGTATATTGCACCCTTTCGTTCTGTTCGGAAATGCTGTAATACATTCGCATTACACTACTAGCATAGGAAAAACCAACGATGGCCCCATTGTCGTCTTCATCGGGCTGAATGGTAAGGCCAGGAAAATAGTTCTTAAACTCTTCGTAGAAGGTGATTTGCTTTTGCTGTAACTGATCAAACAGATCGGCTCCCAACGTATCGCTCAGTTTAACATAGACAGAATCTCTCCCCAAAGGCCTTGGGGTATAGGTTAAATTCCCCAAGTCTTCCTCGTAAAAACCACTCTTACTAGTATTATAAAAGTTACTGCCATCTTCTGGCTCCAATAGCTCGCTCAGTTGTTTAATATGGATCGTATTTCCTTGAAGGGTATCATTGTAATAATAGTTATCGTATTTTAGGATAAAGCCTATACTGTCATATTCCGCTTCTGCATCTATTATGTAACTGGCAGGGGACAGTTCAAAATAACTGGAACTTTCTACTGTCCCAAAAACCGGATCGCTGTATTTTCCAATCAGCAATCGCGTAGCTTGAGAAGTATTAAGACTATCAAATTTCATAGTGTAGGTTTCCACCGCCATGGTATCTATCATCACTGCACGAATATTACTGTTTGTAAAGGTCTCACCGGCCACAAAATCTGAGGTGTTGATCTCATCTGTACTACACGAACCCACTACGGCCAGCAACCCTAAAAGTCCAAGGAATTGTTTCATCTGTTTATTGTTTAGAGCCAAAAGTAACGGCCTTTGTCCTAGTGCGAAACCCCAATAGACGAAACCCGGAACTTATAAGACCAAGAAGCCAATTTTGGCTACTAATACCGGTCTCCCATTGATAGATGAAATAGCCTTCTTCATATGTTAAATAGAGGGCTTCATCTATTTAAGTTTCAAACACCATGTTCCCTGTCTAGTTTTGACAAAAAAATTAACGGATGAAATACATTAACAATATGAAGGGAACGGTATACCGCTTTAAAATGTTTACCATGGCCAGCGCAACACTGTGTTTAATGGCAAGTTGTTCTAGCGATGACGACGATGATGAATTGGGAAACTGGACAGACAAATCGGTTTTTGATGGCAGTCCGCGTAGTAGCAGTGCCTATTTTACCATTGGAAACATTGGTTATAGTGGGGTAGGTTATGACGGGGACGATTATCTCACCTCCTTTTGGGCCTATGACATGGACGGTGATTATTGGTCACAAAAAGCAGATTTTCCTGGTGCGGCCCGTAATGCGGCTGTGGGCTTTGCCATAGATAACAAAGGGTATATTGGTTCTGGCTATGATGGTCTGGACGAACTGTCGGACTTTTATTCCTATGATCCAAGCAGTAATACTTGGACAGCTATAGCCGAATTCCCTTCTACTCCCAGGCGCAGTGCACTGGCATTTGGTATTAACGGATACGGTTATTTTGGAACCGGATTTGACGGGGACAACGACCGAAAAGATTTTTGGAAATACGATCCTAATACCGACTCCTGGTCCGAGTTGGTAGGCTTCGGCGGGGACAAAAGAAGGTCGGCCACCACCTTCACCATTGGTGATAAGGTATATATGGGAACTGGCGTATCTAACGGAATATATTTGGATGATTTCTGGGTTTTTGATTCCTCTACCGAAAGCTGGACACAGTTATTGGATCTGGACGAAGAAGATGATTATTCCATTGTAAGGAGCAATGCGGTTGGGTTTACCCTTAACGATTATGGCTATATAGCCACTGGCACCTCTGGAGGCACCTTGCAATCGGTTTGGGAATATGACCCCAGCAACGATACCTGGGAAGCCAAAACAAGTTTTGAACGGACCTCCAGACAGGATGCCGTGGTGTTCTCCAATAATGTAAGGGCCTTTATAGGACTAGGCCGTACGGGAAGCCTCTATTTAGACGATTTGGAAGAATTCTTCCCTTATGACGAATACGACGACGAAGATTAGATTATTTGATTGTGTTAATTTTAATTTAATTGGTAAAGGGGCTATGCTAAAGATGGCATGGCCCTTTTTAAATAAAAAACGATGAAGCGTACTCTAGGATATATTGCCCTAATAGCATTGGCAGCAGTTTTGCTCTTTGGAATTGCTAAAGTATGGGAGGCAGAAAACAATGCTGAAGCAACACTGCACGCCCAAACATTCCTAGTTGGTAACGGTTATGGATATGAAATAGCCTTGAAGGACAAAGTACTCATTAGGCAAGAATACATCCCAATATTAGAAGGTAAAAAGCCCTTTGCAACAGCATCGGACGCCAAGCGAACGGCAGATAAGGTGATATCCAAACTAATGAAAAAAGAGAGTCCAATTCTAAGTGAAAAAGAACTAAAGGAATTGAAAATCCCAGATTTCAACTAAAAAAAACTGAATGGCCCTAAACAAGAAAAATATTCCACAGTGGCTGGTCCATGCCCTTTTATGGCTCACCATTTCCGGTCTATTGTTTTTCCCGTTCCTAACCGGGGCCAGGACCATTCCCAACAACCTATGGCTAAAATTATTTTTAGCTATAGTTATCTTTTACCTGAACTATTATTATCTGGTTACAAAATTATTGTTAAAAGACAGGCTATGGACCTATGTTGCCCTGTCTGTATTGTTGCTTTTGGGAGCTGGACTTTTCTCCAGTATTGCGCTACACAATCTACCACCAGATGGGATGCCCAGAAGGGGATTTGGCATGAGACCCCCAAGGGAAGATAACTTTTGGGCTTTCCGTTATTCCATGCTCAGCATGTCCACTACCATTGTTTTTGCCGTTCCCTACATTTTTGGCACCATGGTAAAGGTTTATACAGAATGGCAAAAAAACGAAGATCTTAGAAAATTGGTGGAAAAGGAAAAGATACAGTCCGAGCTTAACTTTTTAAAGACTCAGATTAACCCGCATTTCCTCTTCAATTCGTTGAACACCATCTATTCCCTATCGGTAAAACAATCTGCGGACACCTCAGAGGCCATAATAAATTTGTCCGAGCTTATGCGGTATATGCTGTACGAAGCCGATAAAAAACTGGTCCCCTTGGCCAAGGAATTGGAATATATAAAAAGCTATGTAGCCCTACAGCGACTGCGATTGGCCAATAGCGAAAATGTTACCCTTAAAATATCCGGTGAAGAGAAAGGGAAAGTAGTCCCTCCCCTGCTGTTTATTTCCTTTATTGAAAATGCCTTTAAATACGGCACGGATTACAATGGAAAATCCGATGTTAAAATAAACCTTTCCATTAGAAATGAGTCTATACAACTATATGTGAAGAATATCATTGGTTCTTATAAGGCCAAATCGAATAGTAGCGGAGTAGGTCTTGAGAATGTAAAGAACAGGCTAAACTACCTATATCCGGATGCACATATACTGAATATCGTAGATGACGGTAAGACCTACACGGTAGATTTAACTCTAAACTTAAAGAACCATGAATTGCATAATCATTGACGACGAGCCACTGGCTATTGATGTATTGGCGGACTACTGCAAAAAATTGGATTTTACAGAAGTGGTAGGAACCTATACCAATCCCCTGGATGCCATATCTGCCATTAAAGAAAAAAATGTGGACCTCATTTTTTGCGACATTGAAATGCCGCAAATAAGTGGTCTGGAATTTATAAGTGCCTTGGAGAACCGGCCCCTATTTATTTTCACCACGGCCTATACACAGTATGCGGTAGAGGGCTTTGAACTAAATGCGGTAGATTATCTGGTAAAGCCCATCCCCTACCATAGATTTATTAAAGCCGTGTCCAGAGCAAAAGAAATTTTATCACAAAAAGAAAAACCCGTTATGACAAATATTTTCCCCTCCTTTGGTAGCGGCACTGATGCCCAAAAATTTATTTTTGTGAAGTCCGAACACGAAAACATTAAACTGGAATTGGACGACATCCAATACATTCAAGGGCTAAAGGACTATCTTAAGATACATATTACAGGAACAAATAAGACCATTTTAACCCTTCTTAGCTTTAAGGACCTCATGAACAAGCTTCCTCAGAATCAGT
>JBFHGV010000199.1:0-6117 GCA_041582955.1 Arenibacter sp. | reverse complement strand
TTCTTTTTCCTAAAAAATATCTTCCGCATGGTCTCCGGTTCATAGAAGAATACCATAAACGCCAGTGCCAGATAAGGAAAAATACCGATCTGAAAAACTATGGAATTGAACAGGTGAAAAAATATGGCAGCGATAAAAGCCCACTTTCTGGACTTTTTCCAAAGCATGGCCGGCACTATCAACAGATCGAACAAAATTCCCGAGACCCCTACAATCATATGTACCGTGGGCTGCTGTAACAAGGTTCCTATAAGGGGGTAGTCCTGTTTCCTTTTAAACAGGATTTCTATAATACTAAAATCTAACCAATCCCCGTAGAGTTTGGCCACGGACGCATAGGTATACACAATGAACAACTGCATAACAATGCCCCATTTTATATAGGCCGGCATTTGGTTGGTCTTTATTGCCGGGTTTAATCTGGCATCCAGGGAACAGTTCCTATGGGCCGGCAAAAAAGACATGATCAGGGCAATGAGCAGCAAGAGGTAATAATGATTGTTATAGGCCGTTTTTTGCATGAGGTAGACTGCGGCCCACATCACGGTAAAGGAAAGGGCAGCCAATCTGTATCTATACCCAAGGGCAATGCAGATACCCAGGGTGCCCATAACCAAAAAATAGATGTACATGCCCTGTCCCGGTAAGGGCTGTAGCCATTCAAAACCAATAAACGTAAAGGTAAAACTGGGTTCTATCAGGGTTCGCCTTACCCAGCCGGTAAGGATGGCACCGTAGCATTCCAGACTCACGAGAATGCCAAAAAAAATCCGAAAAATCAGCAGCGGACTATTATCGATTTGCTTGAAAAGAAATCGATCCCACATTTACTTGGCGATTAGGCTCAGGGAGGTCTCCCTATCTTTTTTTAATTGTGCCTGAAGGGCCTCAACAGAATCAAACTTATGTTCGTCCCGGATGCGGTCTATAATATCTATCTGTATCTTTTTATCGTACAGATCCTGATCGAAGTCGAAAAAATTGATCTCAATGCTTTTGGTTGTCCCTTCCACAGTAGGGTTATACCCAATATTCATCATTCCGTAGACCCTGTTTCCATCCATAAGGCTACTCACTACATAGACTCCGTTCTTGGGAATTAGCTTGTACTCTTCCGCTATGTGCAGATTGGCGGTAGGAAAGTCTAACTTACGCCCCAGCCCCTTGCCTCTCACTACCGTTCCGGTGAGCATATATTGGTATCCCAAATAGGAGTTGGCGGTCTTTATATCGCCTTCCCCCAAGGCCTTTCTAATCTTTGTGGAACTTACCGAGACATCGTCTATTTCCTGGGCCGATATTTCCTCCACCTCAAAATCCATGGTATTTCCAAAAGCGACCAGGTCGTTTATATTGGCATTCCTATTTCTTCCAAACCTATGGTCGTACCCAATAATGATCTTTTTAGTCTTTAGGTCGTTCACCAAGATATCCCTAACAAATTCAGTTGCGGACAAACGGGAGAACTCTTTGGTAAAGGGGTGGACTATTAAAATATCTATCCCTATATCCTCTAAAATAGACACCTTCTCATCAATGGTATTCAGAAGCTTAATGGAGACATCTTTTTGCAACACCATTCTGGGGTGTGGAAAAAAAGTAAGTACAGTAGATTTCAATTCCAACAGTTTGGCATTATTTATGAGTCGTTCCAATATTTTACGATGACCAATATGCACCCCGTCAAAAGTGCCAATGGTAATGGCAGTAGGGTGCGCTTTGTCGTAATTGGAGATGCTTTGAACTGTTATCACTAAATGGAATAATAAAAAAACTTATCTTTGAGTTTGTACAAATACCCTTTTGATGGTTGTAAAATTACGTCTTGTTTTTTCAATATCCATATTTTTTCTCTGCTATTACGGATTTGGACAAACTGACTACTGGCAAAAAAGCAACCAAAGGAGCAGTAATGCGGCCAGGCAAATAGCAAAACTGGAGATTGGCAACGGCCAGACTTTCACCCTACAAAGGGATAAATTTACAAAGGAGTTGCAAAACTCCAACCTCCTTAAAGGCAAAAATATTATTAGTTTCCCAGATGAGAAGGGGACCCTTGTTCCGTTTGTGGTCAAGGAAGCTTCGGTGCTCGCCCCCAAACTGGCACAAAAATACCCCCAGATCAAATCATATGTAGGCCAGGGACTTCACAATAAAAAGGACAGGGTACGCTTTAGTGTTTCCCAAAAGGGCATACAGAGCATGATTGTTTACGGGGACCATAAAAATGCCACCTTTATGCAGAAGGTATCCAATTCGGACAACGAATATGTGGTATACAACAGGCAGGATGCCCTTATGATGAACACCAATTTTATCTGTAAAACCTCTTCCCTTATAGAAAAGGAGAAGGGTCCTACCGCCTTAAAATTGGTAGACGGCCAAGTTTTGCGAAAATTCAGGGTAGCCATCTCCGCCACTGGGGAGTATACCGCATTCCATGGTGGTACCGTTGCCGATGCCCTAGCGGCCATTAATGCCACCATTACACGGGTAAACGAAGTATTTGAAAGCGACCTGGGCATTAGCCTGGAGATTGTTGCCAACACGGACGAGGTCATCTATACCGATAAGGATACCGACCCTTACGGCTCCAACCTAAACTCCGAAGTACAAAGCACCTTAAATACCGTACTGGGTGCTGAAAATTATGATGTTGGCCATTTGTTCCAAAACGATGAAAATGGAGGGAACGCCGGTTATATTGCCTCGGTATGTATAGACACCAGAAAGGGCAGCGCTTATTCCTCTGCCCTGGTACCACAGGGCGATATTTTTGACCTGGATTTTGTGGCCCATGAAATGGGGCATCAGTTTGGGGCCAACCACACCTGGTCCTTTGAGTCCGAAGGCACCCTGGTACAGGCCGAACCTGGTAGTGGCACCACCATTATGGGATATGCGGGCATCTCTGGCAGCGATAATGTTGCCCTTAACGGAGACGATTATTTCCACTATTACAGTATTTTCCAAATTCTGGAATATATAAAGACCACCAGCTGTGCACAGGAAATCCCCCTTATGAACACGCCGCCGGAAATTGTACCTACCGGTGACTTTATCATCCCCAAATCTACCGCCTTCCAACTAACGGGCACTGCCTCGGATGTGGACGAAGATGATGTTCTTACCTACAATTGGGAGCAAATAAACGACGGTATTGTTACCCACAATACCTTTGGACCTACCAACCTCAGCGGTGCCAATTTTAGATCTTTAAAACCTACGGTAAAACCCTCTAGATATTTCCCCAGGCTCTCCAGCATAGTGGCCGGCAACCTTACCCAGACCAATCCCAACATCAATACCACCTGGGAGACCGTTTCCGATGTAGAACGGGAATTGGATTTTGCCCTTACGGTAAGGGACAATGCCCTTGGAGGGGGACAGGTAACCTCAGACCTGGTAAAAGTGAAGGTAATAGACAATGCGGGCCCTTTTACGGTGAGCTCCCAATCTACAAATGTATCCTATGTGGCCGGTAGTAGACAGGAGGTGCTTTGGGATGTGGCACAAACCAACCATGCCCCGATAAACACCCAGACCGTAGATATTTATTTTTCCACCAATGGGGGGGCCTCCTTTCCCATTGTACTGGCAGATAGCGTCCCCAATGACGGCAAACAGGACATTCTTATCCCTGGCTTTGCCACCCCCACCGCCCGTATCATGGTACGTGCCCATGACAATATATTTCTAGCGGTGAATACCACGGATTTTACGGTTACCTCTTCGGATATGGTGCTCAATTTTCCCAAATTGGAATACCAAGTCTGCCAGGGCAGTGACCTTATTGTTCCCTTCACCTATCAAACCTTTAACGGCTTTATGGAGGAAGCCACCTTCTCCGCAACGGGAATGCCGGCCGGACTCACTGCCAGCTTTTCGCCAACCGCTACCACAGTGAACGATACGGTGGTAGACATCACTTTTTCCAACACGGCGGCCGTAAGTCCCGGCAATTATCCCATCACTATTTTGGCTACGGCCGATACCATTACCAAGCAAGTGGATATAGACCTGAAAATTTTGGACACCACCTTTAACGATGTACTGCTACAACTCCCTACCGACGGAACAAGCAGCGCCAATATTGCCACGGAACTGGAATGGGAATCCAACCCCTCCTACACCTCTTTTGATGTAGAAATTGCGGACGATCCCGGCTTCACCAATATTATAGAAACGGCCACAGTGCTCTTTAACACCTACCTCTGCAGTAATCTGGAGGAAGAAACCACCTATTATTGGCGGGTAAAACCAAAAAACAGTTGTGGGGAGGGTACTTTTGGCCCGGCCTATAGCTTTACCACCCTGGAACTAAATTGTGCTACGGAAACCGCCAATGACCTACCACTTGCCATACCCTCCACGGGTACCCCTACCGTAACCTCTACCATAACCATGCTGAACGATCTTCCCGTTTCGGATGTAAACGTAAGCCTGGACATTAGCCATTCCTTTTTGGCAGATTTGGAAGTATCCCTTATTTCGCCTGCCGGAACAAGGGTGATCCTTGTCTCCAATTCCTGCGGTGGCAATCCGGACATATTGGCCACTTTTGATGATGGGGCCAGTAGCTTTATTTGCGGTAGCGGACCGGCCATATTGGGCACCGTAAGGCCCTTGGGCTCCCTGGCGGCCTTTAATGGGGAATCTACCCTTGGGGATTGGACTTTGGAAGTAAAGGACATCGCCTCATCGGACGGGGGATCCATAAATGCCTTTTCCATAGATATATGCGTAGAGGGCAATTTTAGGCTGGACGAGGACAAGGACGGGGTGTTCGACGATGGTGACGACCTCTGCCTAAATACCCCTATGGGTGTGCAGGTAGACCTCAACGGCTGTCCGGTATACATTCTACCGCCCAACAATTTTCAAGTGGAGATAAACAGTGAATCCTGCAGCAACAAAAATGACGGGAGCATAAGAATATTGGCCGATCTAAACATGGACTATGAATTAAGCCTCAATGGCCCTGGGCTAAATTCCACATCCAGTTTTACCAATTTTTACTTTGAGGAAAACCTGAATGCGGGCAGCTATGAAATATGTATCACCGGTACGGATGAAGACAAGGTATACGAAACCTATTGCTTTGAAGTTATCATTAACGAACCCCCACCCCTATCGGTCACCGCCAAACTCACTGCCGATGGCACACAGGCGCTACTGACCCTTGACGGCAGTACAAACTACAACATAGAATTGAACGGTATAGTGACCCAAACCGAAGCATCTACCGTGGTGCTGGACCTAAAAAAGGGCCTAAACCAATTAAAAGTATATACCAATCTATCTTGTCAGGGCAGTTATGAGGAACAATTTATCCTAGTAGAGCAACCCATATTGCACCCCAATCCCTTTGTAGACCATGTAAAGGTGTTATTAAAGGAGGGGCCCGAGGATATCCATGTCAAAATCTTTAATTTTGCAGGACAATTGATCCGCTCCAAAGATTATAAGCTCCAAAATGATGAGATCAGCATTGCATTACCGGGGCTGCCTTCCGGAATGTATATCCTTAAATTAAAGGGAGAAGGCGTACAAAGCAGTTTTAAGATCATAAAAGAATAAAGGGATGAAACCAATAGCCATCATATTATGTTTTTGGGCCTTAGTGGGTTGCGGAGGAAAAAGCTCCCCCAAGCCACCGGTATCGGCGCTGTTGGTCTTCCCCGAAAAAAACTCGGAATGCACTACTGGTCAGGATATTAATGGTAGCAGTACCTCCTTGGTAGAATTTAGGTGGCAGGCATCAGAGCATACGGAATCCTATGAACTAAGGGCCACCAATATTAACACCAATAACACCCAGACCATAGTGGTTAGCGGTACATCGGCAAGTTTGCCCCTTGAAAAGGGCGATGCCTTTTCCTGGTATATCACCTCCAAGAACGACGATGTTTCGGAAACGGCCCGTAGTGAAACATGGTTGTTCTACAATGCCGGTTCAGAGACCACCTATGCGCCTTTTCCGGCCGAAGTGATAGCCCCCAAGACCGGGGCCACGGTAACCAAGGACCTTAACAATGAGGTAGTATTGAATTGGGAGGGAGCGGATATAGATAATGATCTGGCGGGCTATGAGGTATATTTCTCCACAGAAAATCC
>JBFHGV010000198.1:0-6121 GCA_041582955.1 Arenibacter sp. | reverse complement strand
GCATTAAAAGGGCCAAGGCCATGATAGATAGTGGTAAATTGGGTGATGTCTCCCAATTTTATATGATGTACAATATTCATCATGCCGATGAAGTAAGGGCGCGTTATCCTGGTGTAATTCGCCAAATTTTGACCCATCATAGTTATACCATGCTGTATCTGGCAGGACAGCCCAAAACAGTTTCCTGTTTAAAACATACCGTAGACACCAGTATTGCCCCTCAAGAAAATGTGGCCATGGCCAATATTCAAATGGAAAATGGTACGCTTAGCCATTTGTCGGCCAGTTTTGCCAATGACGATCACGCCGGTGATCCCTGGACCTGTATAATTAAGGTAATAGGTACCAAAGGCAGCACGAGATACAGTTATCGCGATTGGGTAATTAATGAGCAAAATGGACCACATTCACAGACCTATCAATGCTATCCGGAATCTATTAAAAATACGGCAACGCACTTTATAGACCAGGTATTGCGCAACAATGGGAAACCGCTTTCCAGTTTGGAGGATGCCATAACCTGCCAACGAATCATAGAAGCTTGCGAACAATCAGTGGATCAGGGAATCCACGTTAAAATCAATTAATTGTATTATAAAATGATGAACATCTTTAAAAAAGTTACTTTGGGAAAGGCTTTCCTTATTCTTTGCCTAGGTCTTGGCCTCAATAGCTGTGACAAACAGGAGGATAACACCTTAAAAATTGAAGGCAATTCCCATATTGTATTGATTGGAAACAACTTGGCATCCCGAATGATGAATTTTGGCCATTTTGAGACCGAAATGCAGTTGCGTTACCCTAATGACTCCTTGTACATACGAAATATGGCCGATGGGGGCAATACGCCAGGTTTTAGGCCCCATTCTTCCAGAGTTTCACCATGGGCTTTTCCCGGTGCGGAATTGTTTCAGACAGAACTTGCCCAGAAATCAGGTAGTAAAGGTCATTTTGAAACAGAGGACGAATGGTTGACCAGGCTGGAAGCCGATATTATAATTGCCTTTTTTGGGTATAGTGAATCCTTTCAGGGGTCTGAAGGTCTGGATAACTACAAAGAGGAACTACGGGCTTTTATAAAGCATACCCTAAATCAAAAATATAATGGTGCTTCCGCACCACAATTGGCAATTGTATCGCCTATTGCTTTTGAGGACCTGTCCGATAAGATGGACCTGCCCAACGGAAAAAAGGAAAATGGGAACCTTGCTCTCTACACAGAAGCAATGGAACAGGTGGCAACAGAGGAAGGTGTACTATTTGTAGATGCCTTTGACCCAACAAAACAATGGTATGAAACCGAGACCGCTAGTTTAACACAGGACGGGTTTCAGCTAAACGATTTGGGATATCAGAAGTTTGCCAAATTGTTGGCCAATGAAATATTTGGTGAAAAGAAGACCAAAGCTGAAGAGAATCGTGAATTGGTGTTGGATGCCGTAAACGAAAAGAACTGGTTTTGGCATAATGATATTAAAATACCCAATGGAGTGCATGCCTATGGAAGGCGTTATGATCCATATGGCCCGGACAACTATCCATATGAGATTGAAAAAATAAGAGAGATGACGGCTATTAGGGATACGGCCATCTGGGAAGCTTTGCAGGGTAGAAAAATGGATTTGGCCGCAAGTGATGCCAAAACCAGAAAACTGCCCCCAGTAGAGACCAATTATCAACCCAGTAAAAAGAATGGTACGCCAGAGTATTTGTACGGGCAAGACGCCTTGGATAAAATTTCAACAGCGCCAGGTTATAAAATAGAACTCTTTGCTTCAGAAAAGGAGTTTCCGGACCTTGCCAATCCCGTACAAATTTCCTTCGATAACAAGGGAAGATTATGGGTTGGGGTAATGCCTAGTTATCCTCACTACAAACCAGGGGATAGTAAGCCCAATGACAAGTTGTTGATATTGGAAGACACGGACAATGATGGTAAGGCCGATAAACAAACCGTTTTTGCAGACGGACTTCATTTGACCATTGGTTTTGAATTTGCTCCTGAGGGAGTATATGTTTCCCAAGGTACCAATTTAATATTGCTAAAGGATACCGATGGGGATGACAAGGCCGATACCAAGGATATTATTTTAAGCGGATTTGATGATCATGATACCCATCATGCCATCAGTGCTTTTACCACAGATCCGTCCGGGGCAATTTACATGGGAGAAGGTGTATTTCTTCATACCAATGTGGAGACTGCATATGGAACGGTTAGAGGAACTAATGGTGGGTTCTATAGGTATAGCCCACAAAGACATCATTTGGAGCGCACGGCACAATTGCCTATTCCAAATCCATGGGGTATTGCCTTTGACGATTGGGGGCAGCCCTTCTTTGAACACACCTCAGGTCCGTCTGCAACTTGGATGATGCCGGGAACAATTTTACCACGCTATGGGGTAAGTTCCCCGCTACCAGAAAACCTAATTGAAAAAGATCACTTAGTGCGACCTACTTCAGGATTGGAATTTGTGTCGAGTAGACATTTTCCAGAAGCGGCACAGGGCAATATGTTGATAGCCAATACCATTGGTTTCTTGGGTATAAAGGAACATTCAATGGTAGATGACCCTAAAACTGCCGGTTATGTAAGTAGACATCAGGAAGACCTTATTTCTGCTACCGATAAAAATTTCCGTCCTGTGGATTTGGAATTTGCACCGGACGGATCGTTGTATGTTATAGATTGGCACAATGTTCTTATTGGGCATATGCAGCACAATGCCCGTGATCCATTACGTGATCATGCGCACGGTAGGGTATACAGAATTACCTACCCTTCTAGACCACTTGTAGAACCTGCCAAAATTGTTGATGCCTCCATAGAGGAACTTTTGGATAACCTTAAACTTCCAGAATACCGTACCAGATACCGTACGAAAAGGGAATTACGTGCCAGGGATGCATCCGAGGTCTTGTCCAAACTTAAAACATGGGTAGCGGAGCTGGATAAGAATAATCCCAAGTATGAGCACCATCTTTTGGAGGCCTTATGGGTAACCTGGGGATTGAACCAGGTAGATCAAGAGCTTTTGGAACAAATGCTAACCGCTAAGGATTTCCGGGCCAGAGCGGCTGCCGTAGGTGTGCTGCGCTATGCCGGACACCAAATTCCCAACCAAGCCGAACTCCTTATGCAAGCTGCTAAGGATGATAATTCCAGGGTACGCCTTCAGGCATTGGTAGCGGCATCTTGGCTAGGTAAGGATGTGGGTATTCCAATTATCACCGAAGCAGGTAAAAAAGGCCTGGATAAGTGGATGGAAAAACCATATAAAGCGGCACTCGCACATTTAAATGGCCATAAGATGGGAGAGGAGCCAAAAGAAGTGATCAAAACCGACCTAAAAGGAAGGGATTTAGAGCTGTTAGTGGCAGGAAGGGAAGTTTATATGAGGGACGGATTCTGTGCCACATGTCACCAATCTGATGGTCAAGGTTTGGAAGCATCAGGTTTTCCACCACTAGCCGGATCCGAATGGGTAACCGGTAGTGAGGAGCGGCTTATTAAGTTAACGACCAAGGGTCTTATGGGGCCAATAGAAGTTAACGGTAAAAAGTATCCTGGACAGGTGCCCATGACCCCCTTTGGTAAATTGCTCAATGCCGAGGAAATGGCTGCAGTATTGACCTATGTTAGAAATACCTTTGGTAATAAAGCCTCTGTAATTTCTGCCGATAAGGTGAAGGAAGTGCAAGAGAAGATCAAGGATAAAGAAGGATTTTATTCCCCAGAGGAACTGTTAAAAGAGCACCCTCACAGTAAATAATTAGCATAAAACTTCTAACTAAACTTTGGTGTAAAGGCCAATAAAAGGTTTTCCTTTTATTGGCCTTTACCTTTTTATTGAAAAAGTGAATAGGCTTATTATTTCATAAGTTGCCGTTTAATTATTTATAGGTAATTTTTTCTTGTAAATTATATCATTATGATTAAAAAGTGCTTCTGTTCCTAAGTTTTTGTTAAAAACAATGGTTTTTTTAGGTTTACACATAAATAAGTCATAATATGGCAGATTAAGGTATTGTGTTTCTGTTCGTTGTATAATGATAGGGAACATGAAACAGTATTTTTTAAAAATTAACACTAAAATAATTAGTACATATGGGTAGGCCGGCGACAAAACCAACGGAGCTTAAGGATGGATATTATATAGAAGTCCGAAATAGAAATCAGAAAACTGGAGGCATTAAAATTAGAAGGGATACGGAGGAGCAGATGCTGATGGCTTTGGAAGAATATAAAAAAAGCAAAGATGTTACCGTATTGGGTAAACTAAAAAATGGTAAAATGATGGACTTGGCAGGATAGGCTGCTAGCTTGAAATAATTACTAAATGGCCCCGCCCTTTGGCGGGGTTATTTATTTTAGCGGTAGTTGTACCCAGTGCCAACTGTAAAAGCTTATTTTTTAGGGAATTGTTGCTTTAAGGAACTGGTTTTCATATCGGCATAACGAGGGTCGGGGATATAATCTTCCTTTTGCATTTTTATAACTTCTATACTTAAAAAACCGAATTCACTTACTACCTTTCCGTAAAAACGATAAATACCTTTTCCCCTAAAAAAGTACTTGGCGGCAATTGGGGGAAAGAGCACGGTATCAAAAACCTCCCCATATTGATCTACCAATGTGGCAAAATTCATACGGGTTCCTTTGTGTGTCCGGGTGTTTTTTACGGTTACTAAATAGCCATAAATATCTATATTTTTATCAAGGTAGGCTTCCAGGTCCCTTTTGCCGTTATTATTTTCTGGTGGTTTGGCCAACAGCTCAAATGGGCTACATAAGGTAAACCCCATTAGTTCCAATTGTGTAAAGGCTTTTTCCAAACGAGTGGCGTACAAATTGGGAATTTTAAAATGTTGATGTTTGGCCGGAAATAATTTGGGGTGATCCAAAGTAGGGCTTTTAGATAGTGAGAGGTGAGCCTGCCATAATAGTTCGTGTTTATTGACCCCTGTAAACTGAAAGGCGTCGATCCTGATTAGAATGCTCAATTGCTCAATGGAAATGGGAAGCCTATCCATGAAATTGGTCAATGATGTATATGCGCCATTGGCTTTTCTTTCCTTGAGAAGCTGTTCTATTACCCGTTCTTCCAGTTCTCTTAGGTACATGTATCCCAGGTATAGGTCATTTCCGTATAGGTAGTTGCCCATAAAACTTTTGTTGATGCAGGGAGAATGTATTGTAGCACCTAGCATTCGGGCTTCGTGAATATAAAATTCAGCGCTGTAAAAGCCTCCTCCGTTATTTAAAACGGCAACCATATACTCTATGGGGTAATACGCTTTTAGGAATAAGGTTTGGTAACTCTCCACTGCGTAGGAAGCAGAATGTCCCTTGGCAAAGGCGTATCCTGCAAAACTGGCTACTTGGTCCCATATTTCGAAAATAAGTTTGTCATCGTATCCTTTTTTTCGGCAATTGCCTACAAACTTATCCTTTACCTTTTGAAATTCCTCCCTAGAGCGAAACTTGCCGCTCATTCCCCTTCTTAGCACATCGGCTTCGCCCAGACTTAGACCGGCAAAATAATGGGCCACTTTAATTACATCTTCCTGATAGACCATAACCCCATAGGTCTCTGGCATTATAGAAAGCATCACTGGATGTGCTCTTTCCTTGGCGCGCTTTCTATCCCTATGCCGAAGGATGTATTCTCGCATCATCCCACTTTTGGCCACTCCAGGCCTAATAATAGAGCTGGCTGCCACAAGACCAAGGTAGTTGTCTACCTTTAATTTTTTGAGCAGCATACGCATGGCAGGCGATTCAACATAAAAACACCCCATACATTGGGCAGTCTTTACCAATTCATTGATTTTAGGGTCGCTCTTAAATCGGGCTATATCATGAATGTCTATACCAGCTCTTTCACCTGGCCAGTTATATTCTATGATCTGCAAGGTCTCTTCAATTTTGGCCAGTCCGCGTTGGGAGAGAATATCAAACTTATAAAGACCTACATCCTCTGCAATCACCATGTCAAAATGGGTGGTAGGATAGCCCTTGGGTGGAAGGTGGGTAGCGGAAAAGTAATGAATAGGTTTTTCGGTAATCAATATGCCCCCTGCATGAATGCTTAGGTAATTGGGCATTCCCTTGATC
>JBFHGV010000197.1:0-6123 GCA_041582955.1 Arenibacter sp. | reverse complement strand
TTTCCTTTTATAAACTATACCCCAACCTAAGGCTTGCGTAGTAGTTTCTGTTGTTGCCTGGGTAGTAGTACCTAGGCTCTGAGCCCCCAAACCCTGTGGTGTTTATGAGTACGGACTGCGCATAATGCGTATCAAGGATGTTATTAAGACCAAAGGCTACGTCCAGTGAGAGGTTTTTGCCCAACTTGTTCTTGTACCCCAACTTGGTATTCAATACGCTAAAGGCATCGCTATATAGGCTATTGGCATCCGTTAATGGAATTTCTCCAACAAATTGATGGGTGGTGTTCCAGTAAAATTGATTGTTGACCTGTGCCTGGAAACCAGAATTTAATCGATGTTTGGGCACGCCAGTCAGAGGGTTTCCGGAATAGTCGTTTTCTTGGTCCACGAAGGAAACAAAACTGTGGTCGTTGAAGGTATAGCTAAGAAACGGTGTTATGTTGACCCTTGGTGATATATCCCAGCGGTATTCCGCTTCCAGTTCCACTCCTTGGTGCTTGGTCTTTCCTGCATTTTTGCCAATGTATTGATCTTCCCCTACCCTTTGGGCCACCAATAGATTTTTAATATCCATTCTGTACAGGGCAAGGTTTAGGTGCAGTTTTTTGTCCAAGAAAAACATGCTTGTACCCATCTCATAGTTGACTCCCGTTTCTTGGTCAATATCGGGGTTTATTACCCCATCGGGAGTTAAGGTTTCCTCTAGGGTAGGATTGGAAAATCCACGACTTATATTGACATAAACGGAACTTCCCTTTAAAAAGTTATAATTCAGGTTTAGGCTGGGCAAGAGGATGGCATCAAAATCCCTTTCAGCGCTTTTATTGCCTTCACCTGTATTGAATAAATCCCTAAAATCATAAAATGTCTTGTTGATATTTAATCCCAATTGGGCCGATAAGGCATTGGTAATAGGGATAAGCAGATGGCCAAAGGCATTGAACTGGCGCCTAAATTCTTTGTTTTTGGCAAATTGTTCGCCCTCAAGGCTCCCTTCACCATTGTTTTCCCGATATAAATTCTCAAACTCGTCCCAATGGTACTCGTCTTTGTACAATTCTGCCCCAAAATTATAATCCAATGAAGAATGGTTAAGGGTGAGTTGCCCTATAAATTTGGTTCTAAAGCCAAAACCATGGGTGTATTCGTCCAAGATTCCAAAGGGCCTGGGCTCGTAATGATCCAAATAAGTATAGAATATACTGCTCTGGTTTTGAAATGTATCGCTAAAAGAATGCTTTAGGGATAGTCCGGTAAGGCTGTAGTTATTGTCCTCATAGCCTTTTGCAGACTTCCAAGTAAATGCAGCCTGTTTTGGATCTTCCCTAAAATCGGTTTCTCCCAATGAGCTCGCTATCTGGGCAATATAGTCTATATGGTTTATGAGTAGGCCAATATTGGTCTTGGAGCTTAGACTATAGTTTAGGTCCAATAGAATTCCATTTCGCTTAAATGCGTTGTTCTCCCTGTATCCATCCAGCTCTAAATATCCGTGTTGCAAATTAAGTGACAGTTTATCCTCACTATGGCTAAAAACAAAATTGTTCTTCAGCAATCCGTAGGAGCCAAGGGTAAAGTTGTTTCTAAAATAAGTAGCCCCTGCTATAGGCTGCTTGGAACTCAGTAAAATGGCCCCACCTAAATTAGTTCCGTATCCGGTTGCCTTAGGACCTTTTATGACCTCTATAGAGCTTAGGTTTTCTAAATCATAGGCTTCAATGGTGGAAAATCCAGACCCATTGGTAATAGGTATGTTGTTGTAATAGAGTCGTAATTTATCCGTTCCGTATAAGGTCCTGGCTCCAACACCTCTAATGGTAATCCGGTTGGTGTTTAGGGCACCGGAGAGGATGTACACCCCTGATACCTGATTAATGGAAGAAACCATATCAACAGGACTGTAGTTATGAAAGACCTTCTGACCAATAATTTTAGTGGGGATTATGCCCTTATCGGTTTTGGACAAAAGGGAATCCATTAGGATAATTTCTTCCAGTTGTGTAATACTGTCATTTTTACCTGGGTCCTGGGCTTGGAGGCAAAGGGCAAGTAAGGAAAAAGCTATGCTAATAACTGTAATTCTCATGGTGCGTAAAATATGGAGGCAAACATAATGATTATTATCATAAGTTTCGGGTGAGACATTTTAGCTTTACCCTATGGTCGTGACTGTCAGGGATATATATGCCACGCCTTTAAACGGACTTTTCCAGTTACAAAAACATTGTCTATTTTTAGCCTTATTTTAATAGGTCCCATAGAGGACAATGGGATTGGAGACGGGATAATTACACGTCTGGTAATCGATAAAACAAGCAGATTGCGATGAAAATTGTTTCTTATAATGTAAACGGAATAAGGGCGGCCTTGAGCAAGGGTTTTTTGGATTGGCTAAAAAGCGTAGATCCCGATGTGGTCTGTCTACAGGAGATAAAAGCCAACAAGGATCAATTGGACCTTTCGCTTTTTGAAGCTTCGGGCTATAATTACCACTATTGGTACAGCGCCCAAAAGAAGGGCTACAGTGGGGTGGCCATTCTTGCCAAAACGGAACCTGACCATGTGGAGTTTGGTACCGGTATAGAGTATATGGATTTTGAAGGCAGGAATATCCGAGCCGATTTCAATGGGGTATCGGTAATGAGCCTTTACTTGCCCTCAGGGACCAATATAGCCAGGTTGGATCATAAATTGCAATATATGGCCGATTTCCAGGAGTATGTTGATGATTTAAAAAAATCCAAACCCAATTTGGTTATTTGTGGGGATTACAACATATGTCATCAGGCTATAGATATACATGATCCGGTGCGGAACAAGAATGTGTCCGGATTTTTGCCCGTAGAGCGGGAATGGATCGGCAATTTTTTGGACAGCGGATTTATAGATAGTTTTAGACATTTTAATAAAGAGGCAGACAATTATACCTGGTGGAGCTATAGAGCCAATTCACGCGCCAATAATAAAGGCTGGCGTTTGGACTACGGTTTGGTAAGCACGCCACTTTTGGATAGGCTTAAACGATCTGTAATATTGTCCCAAGCTGTTCATAGTGACCACTGCCCAATCTTGGTGGAATTGGATTAAAATTAATTGTATTAACACATAAACCGATAATACATAAGCGATAGTAGCATATGAAATACACAAACCTCCCCAATACGGATATAGAAGTAAGCAAGATATGTTTGGGCACCATGACCTGGGGCCGACAGAACACCGAGGAAGAGGGGCACCAACAAATGGATTACGCTTTGGACCAAGGGGTAAACTTTTTTGATACGGCAGAATTATATCCCATTCCGGCAACCAAGGAGCGCTATGCCGATACGGAACGCATTATTGGAAACTGGTTTAAGAAAAGCGGTAATCGGGACAAAATAGTTTTGGCTTCGAAAATTGTCGGGAAATCGGAAATGGCAAAATTTATCAGGCCAACAGGTATAAACAGGGAATCTATTACCGATGCCGTGGAAGGCAGTTTAAAAAGGTTGCAGACAGATTATATAGACCTGTATCAGTTGCATTGGCCAGACCGTTCTACCAATTATTTTGGAAAAAGGGGATACAAGTATGATATAAGTGATTTTTGGGAAGATAATATTCATCAAATCCTGGAAACTTTGAGAGACCTCATCAGGGAAGGCAAGATTAGGCATGTGGGCATATCCAATGAAACTCCTTGGGGCGCTATGCGGTATTTGGAGGAGAGCAAGGTTCATGCCAGCTTACCAAGGATGGTAACCATACAGAATCCCTACAGCCTTTTAAATAGACTTTTTGAGGTTGGTTTAGCAGAGATTTCCCATCGCGAAAACTTGGGACTATTGGCGTATTCCCCTATGGCTTTTGGTGTGTTGAGCGGTAAGTATCTGGATGGTAACAAGCCAGAAAAGTCTAGGATAGCACTATTTCCCAATTACGATAGGTATAGTGGTGATACAGCGGTCAAGGCCACCCAAAAATATTACGAATTGGCCCAAGCCAACAATTTATCTTTGGCACAAATGGCGCTTGCCTTTGTAACTTCAAGGCCGTTTCTTACTTCCAATATCATTGGGGCTACCACAATGGCACAGTTAAAAGAGAATATTGATAGCATACATTTAACACTAAGTGATGAGGTTCTAAAAGGCATAGAAGCCATACATAACCAGATTCCAAACCCAGCTCCTTGATTCTATGTACGTTCTAATGAATTGTTTAAAAGTAGGTTTTTGGCAACTGGGGTTAATAGTTGTTGTAGTGGTGTTAATGTTGGTTTTGGCAAGAATCTTTAACTCCAAAAACTAAAAGTTTGCAACATTAAATTTTGGGTGTGGTCTTGCCAATGGTTCAAGGCCTCAACAAATCCACGTACAAAAAAGGGGTTAAAAGCTATGGTTTGGTGTTTATCTAGACCCTATAAAAATAGGCTGTTGGCTACATCTTCAATCTTGGCCGCCAGTTTAATTTGGATGTTGGGGTTCTTAAGGGTAATCTTGTTGTTTTTGGATACGTATATGGAAGTGAAGCCCAGTTTTTCGGCCTCCAAAATTCGCTGATCTATTCGCTGTACAGGCCTAATTTCACCAGCCAGACCTACTTCTGCTGCAAAACAGACTCCTTTTTCAATAGGGATATCCTCATTGCTGGAGAGTATAGCGGCAATAACGGCCAAGTCTATGGCTGGATCGTCTACCGATATGCCCCCGGTAATATTTAGGAAAACATCTTTTGCGCCCAGTTTAAAACCGGCCCTTTTTTCCAATACCGCCAAAAGCATATTTAACCGCTTGGCATTATAACCCGTCGTGGAGCGTTGAGGGGTCCCATATACGGCTGTACTCACCAAGGCCTGAATTTCTATCATCAGTGGACGCATACCTTCTACGGTAGAGGCAATGGAGGTACCGCTAAGTCCTTCGTCATTCTTGGAAATCAAAATTTCCGATGGATTGTTCACCTCCCGCAATCCGCCACCCTGCATTTCATAAATACCCAATTCCGAGGTAGAGCCAAATCTGTTTTTTAGAGCCCTCAATATCCGATATACATAATTTCTGTCCCCTTCAAACTGTAACACCGTATCAACCATGTGCTCCAGGATTTTAGGACCTGCAATGGTGCCGTCTTTTGTAATATGTCCAATGAGTATAACAGGGGTATTGCTCTCTTTCGCATATTTTATAAGCTCTGCGGTACATTCCCGAATTTGGGAAATACTCCCTGCTGTAGATTCAATATAGTCGGTATGTAATGTTTGTATAGAGTCTACCACTACAATGTCCGGATCCGTGGCTTCTATCTGTTTAAAAATATGCTGTGTTTTGGTTTCGGTAAGAATAAGACAGTTTTCGCTATTGGGTTGTATTCGGTCTGCCCGCATCTTAATTTGTTTCTGGCTTTCTTCCCCGGAAACATATAGGGTTTTGTAAGGGAGTCTTAAGGCTATTTGCAGGAGTAAGGTGCTTTTTCCTACCCCCGGTTCCCCGCCTAATAGTGTTAAGGATCCCGGGACCAATCCCCCTCCAAGAACCCTGTTAAATTCCAGATCATACGTATTTAACCTAACTTCCTTGTCAGTGCTAATTTCATTGATCTTCAGGGGTTTTGCTACTTTCTTTGAGGTTGGGGCACTGCTTTGCCATGAGATTTTCTCCTCTTTTTGGATTACCTCTTCCACCACCGTGTTCCATTGCTTGCAGGCACCACATTGTCCTACCCATTTGGCGTATTGGGTGCCACAGTGCTGACAAAAAAAAGCTGTTTTTGTTTTGGCCATTATCTAACTTCCTAATTGCGCTAAGGTAATAAGAAGTTTCAAAAAGAGTAAGTCTTTTATAGGCCTGGGCCAAAACAATGGAAATTTGTTTTTGCTATGAACGTTTAATGAATTCCAAATGACCACCTACCTAGATAGATAGCCACAGGTGATACTTCTGACCCATGGGCTAGGTAAAATAGGGGGGCGTTACTATTAATAGCCGAAATCGGCCTTTAACGCATCTATTTTCTCCAAAGCCATTTCCTTGGTAAGGAAATCTATCTCTTCCATGCCAAAGGCCTTTTCAAAAGTTCTAAGTGCTTTCTTGGGCTCTCCCATTTGCTCATAATACTCCCCTTCAAAGTAAAAACCCA
>JBFHGV010000196.1:0-6124 GCA_041582955.1 Arenibacter sp. | reverse complement strand
GGAACAGGATTAACAAAAAGTGATTACCATTGGTCATTACCTAAATATTTTAGCAAAACCCACTTATTAGGGCACTAAATTAAGTGGTACGATAGGGGGGCGATTAAAAAAAATCCAGAGTTTTTTGGAAATTATTCGTCAAACACCCCACAAAGAACGTAATTTTGCAGTCTTAAAAAAGAGATTATGTCGGAGACTTTGATTGCAAATGCTATTGTAGAAAGAAAAACGGATAAGGAATTATACAGCTATCAAAAGGGAGCTATTGACCAGATTTTTGAAAAATTTGAAACCGCTCCGGACGACTATCATCTATTATATCAATTACCTACAGGTGGGGGAAAAACGGTAATCTTTTCAGAAATAGTAAGGCAATACCTAAAAAACCACAACAAAAAGGTATTGATCATGACCCACAGAATTGAACTATGTAGACAAACCTCGTCCATGTTGACCAGTTTTGGGGTAACCAATAAAGTGGTGGACAGTAAGGCCAATTTGGATGACCAAGATCAATATAGCTGCTTTGTGGCTATGGTTGAAACATTGAACAACAGACTACAGGACGATAAATTGGACATCTCTGATGTAGGATTGGTCATTATAGATGAAGCTCATTATAATTCATTCACCAAATTGTTCAAGTTCTTTGAGAATTCCTTTATTTTGGGAGTTACGGCAACCCCATTGAGTTCCAATAAGGATTTGCCCATGAAAGACAATTATGATGAATTGATTGTTGGGGAGACCATAGAATCGCTTATAGAAAACGAGTTTTTGGCCAGGGCAGAATTTTATTCCTACAACATGGGGCTAACCTCCTTGGAAGTAGGTTCCAATGGTGATTATACCGTAAAATCTTCTGAAGACCTCTACAACAACAGTCAAATGTTAAGTAAGCTTTTGGAAGCCTATGAAAGGCATTCCAAGGGCAAGAAAACCTTGATCTTCAACAACGGGATCAACACTTCTCTACACGTATATGAAACCTTTAGGGCTGCAGGCTATCCTATTGCCCACCTAGACAACACCGCCACTAAAAAACAACGTAAAACAATCCTAAAGTGGTTCAATATGACGCCAAACGCCATATTGACCTCTGTAAGTATACTTACGACTGGATTTGATGAACCTACCATAGATACCATTATTCTAAACAGGGCCACCAAATCCTTAACTTTGTATTATCAAATGATTGGACGAGGTTCAAGGATTTTGAACAACAAATCTACTTTTTCTGTAATAGACTTAGGAAACAACTTTCATAGGTTTGGGCCATGGGGGGCCGATCTAGACTGGCAAACTATTTTTAAATCCCCAAATTTCTATACGGACAGACTCTTAACTGACGAAGAACTTGAAAGTAACTTCAAATGGGAAATGCCCGAAGATCTGAGAGCGGAATTTGCCCAATCAGAAGAGGTGTATTTCGACATTAAACAAACTTATGTAGATTCTGTGAAGAATGGCGAATCGTCTAAGGTTGTTTTGGAAAGATCCATTGCCCAGCACGCTCATATTTGTGTTGAAAATAGTGAGGATGTATACGATGCCCTAGCACTCTCCAAAATGTTAGGCCCAGATATAGATGACCGTATTCAGCGCTACGCAAAATGCATTAGTAAAAGCACTTTTAATTTTCTAAAGTGGTTAACCGATGACTACAAGAAAAAACTGAGCAGTCATTTACGTCAAAATTTTGATGCCATTTACGAGGAGATAAACGGAAGACCTCCGGAAGAATAAATTCAATTTTTAATCCTTTTTCTACATAAACAAGCTACCTGACTATAGTCCGCTATATAGTTTAAAACTAAAATGGTGAACATATTGGGGGTATAGCGTTTTTCGGGATTTTGAATTAAAATCGTTCTCATCATATATATCAGAAAAGGGGCTTTTTATTACAGGGTTTTAAGATATTCCAGAACAGCCTTTCTTTCGGCCTCCGTAAATCCATCTCCAAAGGTGTGCCCAGTATTGCCGTGCCCAATTAAACTGGTGTCGTAGGTGTTCTTGTCTACTTTGGTTTCTTGGGAGATATAGTTCCAGCCTACTTTAGATTGGTCATAATCCGTATTATCAAAGCTTCGGCTCCATCTAAGGGGCCTTCCCTTACTGTTTAGCACATCTGCTATAGTGGGTACAGATCCATTGTGGAAATAAGGGGCTGTGGCCCATATACCGTCCAAAGGAGGGGCAACATAGCCTCCTTCGGCCTTTATGGACAAATTATTTTCAGTACTGCCAAACCAGCCGGTATTGAACCAATCCATGAAATAATCATTTACAACAGAGGAGGTAGTGTAATGGTTAGAAAGCTCAGGATCCGTTCCAACCGATTCCAAGCTTACCAATAAATTGGGATATGTGGGATTTTCACCATAAGTGCCGTGACAGGTTGCACAGGTATTCTCAAATAATTGCTTTCCCTCTGCTGCCAAATCACTATTGATAGAAAATGGATACTCAGGGGCTTCCAAGCTTTTAATATAAGCCAAAACATCTACCATTTTTTCATCTATTTCCGTGGCTACTGAAGCATTCCCCAAGGTTAAAAGACTGGAACCGATAAATGATTTACAAAAATCCAATCTCCCTATGGCATGATAAAACATGGCATTCTTCTTTTTTAATAACCACCATGCCGGTACATCGGTTGGTATCACCTCATCGGGTACGGCCACCAAAGGGGTGTCATGCCACTCCAAGCTATTTTTGTCCCTATGGGCCAACAAAACTTGGGTTATTTTATCGGCCGGATTGGAGCCTCTGGTTTTGGTAATGGTTTTGGGACCAATAGCCTCTATGCTTTTTCTAAACTGATCATAGGCTTTCCATTCCACACTATCCTCCCCTCCATATAAGGCCCTTATTCCTGAGTTTAGCAAAGATAAATTAGCAGCCCTATTTTCCGTAAAGTCGGCATCATGGCTCCCTAAACCAATTATAAACGCATTATTAATGGTACTGGCATGGCAGGCCATACAATTGGGTGCAACCACTCTTACGCCATTGGGTGCGGTCACCGCAGTGTAATCATATGGAATATTGGCATTGTCCCCACTTCTATTTAGGCGGTTGTCCGGATTTTCATTTGTGCCCAGTAAAAAAGCGTCATATGGGATACCCGAGCTCATATACTCGCCAGCAATGAGATACTCATACCCCTTGGCTGCATCACCAGATCTCTGCGGATTGTTTGGCAACGGAGTAGTTTGTAGAAGGGGCTCCTCTTCTTCCGGCTCCTCTATTGGCTCCTCAGACGGATCCTTTTCCACCACAATATCCAAAAGCTCCTCTCTATCGTTCTTGGAACAGGAACATATAAGGGCAAGAAAAATAACAAAAAGAAAAATATTTTTTTTCAAAACAATAGGCGTTTGACTAGGATACACAACTATTAATTTAATGAAAATACGGGACAAATAAGATACCTTCCACTCTGTATTCGACAAAGCACCTGGCAACTCGGCAAAAAGTTGAAATAAATTATGATACAAACCATCAATTAAGATGTGGGGTGCAATAAGCCCAGTATTATCATTGGTCGTATACGGGAAATTTCCCAAAGTTTATCAGCCTGTCTTGAATTAAAATTCACATAACCTACTTTCCTTAGCTATCAAATTTGTTGCGAATTATAGGTACATCCCTAACTAATAATACTCCCTTACAAAATACACAGTCCACTTTCCCCGTATAAATGGTTTCCAAGAGATTTATTTTGGCCGGCCCCACTTTTTAACCCTAACAAATAGTGTCTACTGTGAACGGGTACAGCTAATACTTTCCCCATTGCCTCGCCGCCAATTAGGATATAAGGCACGCGCATATAATCCCATTTGGGGACATTCTCCTTATCCATATGGGTCAAGGTAGGTTCCATATGGTCAATAAAAGTAAATGGCCCACCATTCCTTTCTGCCCAAAGGCAGTAATCTAGCTACCATAAAATTACCAATGTTCATTGCTCTTTGAAGAATCACAAGGTTAAGATTGGACATGGCACTATGTAGTAAAATAGTATCCTGATATAACAATTCTCTGTCAAATTCTTCAGGTAGATCATAGGGCCATAGGAACTTCCATTACCAAAACCTTAGTGGCCGTACTAGTGGAAAAAGATATTTCGTTGGTATCCCAAAGCCCCATGCCATCGCGCCTGTTTAAGGATTGATCTCCTATTTTAAGACTTCCTTCCAGTACAAATACATATACTCCATTGCCAGATTTATTTAAGGCATAAGTAGCAGTACGATCGGCATCAAAATCACCTAGAGAAAACCAGGCATCCTGATGTATCCACACTCCCTGTCCCCCTTTGTTGGGAGATAGGATTTGGTAGAGCGAATTTTTTGTCGCTATACCCTTCGTAGCAATTTGATCATATCTTGGAGAAACATTCTGCTTATTAGGAAAAACCCAAATCTGTAGAAATTTTACCGCTTCTTGCTTGTTTTTATTATACTCACTATGAAATACCCCTGTTCCGGCACTCATCACCTGAATATCGCCTTCCCTAATAACAGTAGTGTTGCCCATACTGTCCTTGTGCTCCAAATCTCCTTGCAGGGGAATGGAAATAATTTCCATATTCTTATGGGGATGCTCCCCAAAACCTTGTCCGCCTGCAACCATATCATCATTGAGCACCCTGAGCATTCCAAAATTCATACTAGTGGGGTCATGGTAATTTGCAAAACTAAAACTGTGATAAGATCTAAGCCATCCGTGATCGGCATGTCCTCTGGTTTCTGATTTATGAAATACTGTTTTCATGATTATTGTTTTTCCAAAATTAATCTACCTCTTAAACATGGGCATTGATGTATGATAAGTAATCTAAATACGCGCTATGTACAATACTAAAACCAGTTGGACTGGCCACTAGCACATCGGATTTAAGTATTCTATAGGATAATAAATACCCTTAATTCGGACAAAAAATAGATTACTTGGTCCTTATAACCACAGAAAAGTAACGCAATCTCCCTTTCTTACAATTGAAAACAGACCTTATTTCTTTTAAACAACAACTTAAGAACACTTTAATATGAAAAGAACAATTATTTTGGTCTTTATGCTCAGCGTAGCAATTGGCCTTTCCCAAAAGAAAAAGAACGGGACCATTTATATGGATCACCCTGCAATTGAGACTGTGAATGCCATGATGACAGCATTTGTGGCCGGAGATGTAGAGAAGGTAAGTTCCTATTTGGCCGATGATTTTATGTCCTACAATGGATTTAACACAGACAAGGACGACAAAGGGACCAACAAAGAACAGTATCTGGAACGTGTTAAATTCTGGAAAGACAATATCTCCTACCTACGCATAGAGCCCACAAAAGGATCTTATCCAGATGCCCTGGAGTATAAGGAAAGTGGGGTGTGGGTACAGACATGGGACCATTTAAAAGGCATGCACAACAAATCCGGGGTAAAACTGGATATGCCCTACCACAGATTGTACAAACTTAATGAGGCCAATAAAATAAAAACCCTGATCAATTATTACGACAATAATGTTATTTGGGAAGTACGTAGAAGTTTTAATGATCGGCAGAATGGTATTATTTATAATCATCATGATAATATTAATACGGTACGGGTAATGATGCATGCCTTTGAATTCAATGATTTGGACACCTACTATAGTTTCTTTGATGAAAATGCCGTATTCCATAGTCTGGAATTGCCTGATGGGGAAAAGATGGATTTGGATCAGGCAAAAGAACGGAGCAAACAAATACTGGAAACCTATGATATTGACAGTATTGACGAGCAAGGCTATCCAGATTATTTGGAATACGATATGCAAGACGCCAAGGTTGTGCAGTCATGGTGGAAATTTAGGATAACCAGAAAGTCCGATGGCAAAAAGTTTATTTTACCGGCCATGTATACCCATGATTTTAACGATGAGGGAAAGATCATCGGGACCATCGCATATGTCAGCACCAAAATATTGGACACCAAATAAAGTAGGCCAGATCACGGAACAGTAAGGCACCTAAGGTGCCTTTTTTATTTGGGATCCGTTATGACCAATATAAATTATGGGTTGTCCTTACATTTTTTTCTTGTCCACAAAAACCATTACGGCGATAAATACCCCCTC
>JBFHGV010000195.1:0-6138 GCA_041582955.1 Arenibacter sp. | reverse complement strand
TTAAGGTTTCGACAGCACTTCTTGCAATCCCATCCCCAGAAGCGTAGTATTCAAAATTACCACATGAATCATATTTGTTAAGGTAAGGAGGCTCCATGGCCATCCACCCTATGGCACCGGCAATACCACTATTGCCGTTTATGATTCTCCCATTGGACAGTATTCCTGCTCCTATTCCAGTACCTACAGCGATAAAAATTGCATCGGTACAGCCCTTGGCGGCTCCTTTCCAGATTTCGCCCAATATATAACATGACCGGTCGCTCTCTATGATAAGTTTTATTTGAGGGATTTCCAGACGATTTTTAAGTTCTTCCAAAAGTGGAATATGATTCCATCCCTGAATATTGGGCGCCCACACAGTTTTCTTAACGGGATTGTAAATACCAGGAATGCAAGCCCCAATGGCAGTTACCTTATATGTTCTGTTCCTGGAGTAATGCAAAAGCGATCGGACCATGTTTGAAATCATGTCAATAACGACATAACCTTTTCTCTGATTCAAAAGTTGGGTTTCTTTCCGCAATATTTGACCATCGGCTTGAAACAAAGCGGCGGAGATTTTTGTTCCACCGATGTCGATGCCGATAACCGCCTGAGCATGTTTCATAAAATATGCATTGAATTTGATATAAATATATTAAAAAATGAATACAAAAAGCAATTATTAATAAAAACACGCATTAAAAACGCACATCTATCAATATGGATTCTGCTCTTAAAGCTTCTTGACCTTTGTGGAAGCAGTATAGGGTTAGAGCAAGGGTACTCCAATCTTGGAAAATTCCGATAACCTGTGGTTTGATGGCTCAAGTTCCGTAATAAGATAATTGATTTCCAACGGCTTACAAATGGTATAGGATTGCCTTTTCCCCAGTTTATTTGATGTAGCGAGGGAAATGACCATATCGGATGCGGTTACAATGGACCGTTTTATTAAGGAAACATCATAGGAACCTTCAGTAATCCCCTCTCGATGGCCAATGCTACCTGTACCAAGAAAACAAATATCAGCATGAATATTGGAAAATTTATCAACTACCTCGTTTCCTAGGCTGACCATGGATTTTTTTTCGATTTTACCGCCCAAAAAGATGATCTCTATTTCTGGATGCACTGTCAATTCCATCGCTATGGGCAGACAATAAGTAAATACGGTGGCCTTTAAATGTTTGGGAATATTTCGGGCAAAGGCAAGATTGGTAGTGCCATCGCTTATAATAATGGACATGCCATTTTGCAACAGGCCAATGGCCTTTTTAGCGATACAATTCTTTTCCTCTTGGTTTTTTACCACATTGTCGTTATAGTAGTACAATTTCTGAATGGAGGAGATAGCCCCCCCATGAACCTTTGAGAGTAATCCTTTTTTGGCCATTTCATTAAGATCCCTGCGGACAGTATCCTCGGAGACCAAAAGTTTTTTAGCTAAATCATGGGTGGCCACTTTCCCCTCTGCCTGAATTATTTCTACTATTAAATCCTGCCTTTTGTCCTTTTGCATCCTGATAACATTTAAACACGAAACAAATATGCATATTTGCTGGCAAAAACTGTAAGATAAGCGTAAATAATTGATGATTTCACATATTGGATGTTATAGGAAACAAGCCACCTCTTTAACCTCTCTTAAATCGGGATAATCTGACAAAGATGATTGTTCAATTGTGGATTATGGCATTTTAAAGTAGGTACATTCATCAAGAATCATAAAAAAATTTTGATCTAACCAAACTTTTATTTGGTATGGTTTGATAAACGACAATTACTTGGCAAGATTTAAGAAAATAGGTAAGGTGCTCTAAATTGTTGGCTTTATAAAGCCAGAAAACAATATAATTGGAAGGATGGCCAATCAAAAATGTATTTTTGTTCTCAGTTTTAATGAAAATCTACCCAACAATCCTCCTCTCAACCGCAAAGGGCTGTTCGTAATGTCGCTTTCCTGTCGCTTTATATAACGCGTTTGCCAATGCCCCTAATACTGGCGGAAAAGGTGGTTCACCCAAACCTGTAGGGTTTATTTCGTTTTCTACAAAATGTACATCAATGTTTTTTGGAGCTTCACTGTGGCGAATAATACGATAGGTATCAAAATTAGATTGTACTGTGCTGCCATCTTTAAATGTGAGTCCGCCATACAATGCATTTCCAACCCCGTCTACAATTGCACCTTCAGCCATGTTCGTAGCGGCATCAGGGTTTACTACAACACCACAGTCAATGGCACAGACTACATTTTCAACCTTGGGTTTACCATCTTCCATTACAATATCTAGCACATGTGCGGCATAACTATTATGACAGAAATAAGCGGATACACCTCTGTATTTACCATCTATGTTGTTTTGCCAATTCGATTTATCCCTTACTAATTTTAGGACACCCGCATAACGTTCCGCTTCATAATCGTTATTATCTCCTACAGGATTGTCCTTGGCTCTTAACAGCAAGTCCAATCGAAACTGTATCGGGTCTTTCCCTGCTACTTCCGCTACTTCGTCCAAAAAGGAATTTTCTACACCTGCCATAAAGTTAGAGCGCGGAGCACGAAAAGCACCCACTGTAATGTTTGAGTTAATTTCCCATGATTCCGCCAAATAGTTATCTACCGCACCTGCTGGGAAACGGTTTGCAAACAATGGAGTTTCAGGTATTCCGCCAGCTTTTACATGAAAAGCAATTAAATTGTTATTCTCGTCTAAAGCGGCTTTATAAGTGGCATGATACGATGGACGGAAAATACCAAAAGTCATATCATCTTCTCTATTGTAGACTAATTTAACCGGAGCTTTTACATGTTTTGATATGACCGCAGCTTCTACAGCATAATGGGCATATGCCCTTCTTCCGAATCCACCTCCCATACGGGTCATTTCAATATCAATTTTCTCAACTGGCAATCCTAATCTAGCTGACAGCGTACCTTCTATAAATCCCGGAGCTTGCAGAGGTCCGGCCAGCTTTGCGGAATCTTCCGTTACATGGGCAAAAAAGTTCATAGGCTCCATACAGTTATGCGCCAAAAACGGACAACTATATGACCTTTCAATTACCTTAGCCGCATTTTTAAATGCTGCATCCGGGTTTCCATCTTTACGAACTTCTCGCCCAGGTTTTGAAGCATATTCGGCCATTTTGGCGTTATGCATTTCTGTACTTTCCAAGCCGCTGGGTATAGTTACCTCTCTTTTGTTACCGAACATATTCATGTTAAAAGTACTTTCAGAAAAAGGTTCCCATTCTACTTTTAAGGCCTTTTTTGCATTCATTACTTCCCAAGTAGTTTTACCAACGATTACCACCAAATTCGTAAAGGTGTTGGTATCAAAATAATTTTGCTCATAACCCTCTTCATAGGTATTAATTTCAAAAACATCTACTATGCCAGGCATATTTATTATAGAAGAACCGTCGAAAGATTTTAATTTCATTCCAAATGCTGGAGGATGGGCGGCCATCGCTATTAAAGCACCCTCGTATTGGTAATCAATACCGAATAGTGGTTTCCCCGTGACTATTTTATCTCCTTCTATATTTTTCTTGGAACGACTTATAATCTTAAAGTCTTTCACCGCTTTTAGTGGCACTTCTTCAGGGACCGTAATTTGTGAAGCTGCGGATGCCATTTCACCGTAACCCGCCTTTTTACCAGATGCTTCGTGACTTAAAACACCGTCAGCCGTAGTGATTTCATTTGCAGGTACTTGCCAGGCATGTGCTGCAGCTTCTAAAAGCATTTGCCTTGCCGTAGCACCCGCCATACGTAAACCTGCCCAACGAGACATTATGCCTCTACTACCACCTGTAAATTGATTGCCATATAATTCTGCATTAAACGGAGCTTGTTCCACCAGAACGTCTTTCCAAGCAATATCCAATTCCTCTGCTACTATCATGGGCATAGAGGTCATAACCCCCTGTCCAAATTCTGGGTTTGGACACTGAATTGTTACAACACCATTATCTCCAATCTTTAAATACGCATTAATATCAAACCATTCTTTTGGCATTTCTATTGCGGCCATTTCTGCGGCTTGTTTGGGCTTACAAGAATTTAGCCAGCTAAAGCCAAGAATTAGCCCGCCCCCTGCAAGGCTTGTGTTTTTTATAAAAGCACGTCTTCCTATATTAGTTTTTACAAGTGTCATAAGGCTGTTTTTTATAAATTAGCTGAGTTGGCTGCGGCCATTTTTACCGCTTTTTTAATTCTGGTGTATGTACCGCAACGGCAAATATTACCGTTCATAGCCGATTCGATTTCGGTATCCGTAGGATTGGGGTTGCTTTTCAACAAAGCAGAAGCGGTCATGATCTGTCCCGCTTGACAATAACCGCATTGGGGTACATCTACTTCAAGCCATGCCTTTTGCACGGGATGGTCTCCGTTCTCGGATAATCCTTCGATGGTGGTAATTTGCTGTTCGCCGACAGCCGAAACGGGCAACTGGCAAGAGCGCACCGCAGTGTCGCCTAAATGGATGGTACAGGCACCACATTGTGCGATTCCGCAGCCGAATTTAGTGCCGACCAATTTCATATGGTCTCGCAATACCCAAAGCATCGGGGTATTGGGATCTACCTCTACTTTCTGTGTTTTTCCGTTGATGTTTAGATTGAAGTCTGCCATGATTTTCTTGCAAGAGTTTGAATATGTTGAATTTACAAAATTTATATTGCTTGATATGATCCCTTACTGTTAATTCCTAATGGATCACGCCAATTTTTTTAAGCCATTGTCTTACTTCGGATTTTACTTCCCTTTCTCTACTGTCTTTGATTGTCAAATAAATTCCATCGCGTTCTATTCCACCTTTTATAGAGAATACTTCTAAAATGGTAATATTGGGACCTAATTTCCTTATTGTTTTTATGCTGCTTCCCTCACCATATCCCGCATTAGTATTAAAGGGAATAACTGTTTTCCCTGTGAAATCATAATCATTTAAAAAACTTTTCAATGGAGGTGGCAACTGCATGCCCCAAGTAGGGAAGCCCAAAAAGATCGTATCATATTTCGAAATGTCCACCTTGGTTTTCAAGGGAGGCAAAAATCCGGTTTCATTTTCTTGGGCCACTTGCTTTACAATGGCATCGTAATCTTCGGGATATGGATTCACTAATTCCAACGCTACTAAATCTCCACCTAGTTCATTGTGTATGATTTCCGCAAGAGCCTTTGTGTTTTTGGTACGGGAGAGGTACAATATCAAAGTCTTCTGCGAGTGAGGTACAATAGCCGATGTATCATCAACCTTAAGGGATTGTGAACTGGAACAGTTTGAAATCAATAGAAATAAAACAGCGAATATTTTCATTTCAAATTCCTTTCAAGAAAATTCAAAACTTTGGCCCTAATGTCATCTACATCGAACATTTCTCCAAAATGAGGAGCATCCTTAACCACGATCAATTCGTTTTCAACACCATTCACCGTCAACCATGAACTTAAGAGTTGTGATTGCCTGGGCGAGACCAAATTATCCTTTTCCCCATGAACAATCAGAAAAGGAGGATCGTTCTCATCCACATAGGTCACCGGACTAGCCATCTTGGCCAAGTCAGGTCTATCAAGTGGAGGAGCTCCAATCAATAAAGCTTCAGGCGATTTGGCATCATTGGCCCCTGGGAATAAAATAAGTTCGGCGGGTCCGTAGAAATCCACCACGGCCTTAAAATCAAACTCTTTTGTGGTTTTCGGCATAAAGAAATCGGGAATATCATTGTTTTTTGAAAGCCCCATCAAGGAGGCTAAATGCCCGCCTGCGGAAAACCCCATGACGGCAATCCGATCTTTATCCAACCCGTAGGCATCTGCATTTTCGACCAAAAAGGAAACTGCACGATTACAGTCTTGAATTTGGGCAGGAAAAACAGCTTGGGTCGCGAAACGATAATCAATGGAGGCCAAAGCAAAACCATTGGAAACAATTTCAGCAACGGTTTCTTTCATGTACCCGATATCGGCGTATTTGTCGTTGACCAACCAACCGCCGCCATGCACAAAAACGACCAAGGGTATTTTACCGGATACTTTTTGGGGCAAATAGATATCCAACAAATGTTTTTGCAATGTGTCGTTGGCATAGTTAATATTGGCATACAAAACCGTTCCCTCAGGAAATACCTCAATAACCC
>JBFHGV010000194.1:0-6141 GCA_041582955.1 Arenibacter sp. | reverse complement strand
CGGCGTGTTTTACTGCCCCTTCTTCGGCTATGGCCAACATAGGGGACTCCAATTCCACACCTTTGACACGCATATTCAGCAAAGTCTCATTTAATCCCAATACTACCACAGGGCCCGTATCGCTCTCCAATGGCGGAAAACCCTCAAAGTTATATTCCGAAATGTCAAATTTGGTAAAGGCCTTGTTGGGAGCAGCAAACACCTCTTGTATAGGATAGCCCGTTTCTATTATAAAATAGTTTTGGGCTGCATTTACAAAATTGAGATCGGTAGACTTTCCCAAAACCATAAATGAGTTGGCCTCCCGCAATTGTATATGCTTAAAAATCTTATCAAAACTTGCATCGGGCTGATAAAGAATAAACAGATCTACCGATTCCAATTTAGAAGTCTCAACATTGGATTTATAAATACTTACCAACCGCTGCTCATTACTCTCAATAGATTTCTTTAAGGTACCAATATCCGGATGGGCAATATTGGACACAATGGCCACATTGGTTTTTTCATCCAATACCTCCAAAGATACTATCTTTTCATTGTTCGCTTTATTCTTTTCATTGATCAACGGAGCTATACTTACCTTAATGTTTTTAACACCAACAGTACTAGCATCAAGTTGGGCCGTAATAACTTTGGTGTTAGAAACCAAGGACAAGGATACAGCTTGACTAAAAACCAGCTTATCATCAACATGCACTTTAACTTGGGTACTAACCTCCTCTTTCCCTTCATAAGAAATAAACATTTCCAAGGGAAACTTATTTTTTAAAAAAGCATACCTGTTTAGGTTTACCTGACCTATAAGAAGATCCTCATAACTGGTAGTATCCCCCAATACCACTGGATACACAGGAAACTTTTGTCTTTGACCATAGAATTCATAATCCTCCCCCACAGTCTGGTTGCCATCAGAAAATAGCACTACTGCAGTATTAGAGCCCTTGTATATTTCATTGAGACTTGCCAAGGCCTTTGAGATATTTGTTCCTCTCTCGTTAAAATCAAGCCTATCCGAGGTGTTCAAGCCTTCCCCGAAACTGTAATGAGCTGTGTTAAACCTATCATCTACCTTAGCTTTACCAGATGTAAAACTCCTTAGTAGAGATAGCACTTTGGCCCTGTCTTCAGCATGAATAGAAGAGGAATTATCGGTTAACAAAACCAAATTTGACTTCTGCACCTGATATTCATTCTTAACAAATTTAGGGTTAACAATAAGTAACAGGGTGGCAAAAATTGCCATAAAACGCAAAAAGGAAAGAACAATATAAAGTTGTCCCTTCCTTTTATTTTTGTAATAATATTGAAACAGTACCAATCCTATTGCAACTATGGCCGCCAGCAAAATAAAAAGTACTGTCTGTGTTTGCATATTTACGTCTTCCAGTTAATTTGTCACGGTGTAAAGCTTGGGTTATAAATCTTTTTTATTGACTGTAAAAAAGACAATCTTACACCGAAAATACTTCTTTAACGATGGTTTACGCCCTAAGGCATTTATCAACTATAAGACTAAGTAAGCATTCCCCCGTCTACATTTAGGACCTGCCCTGTGATATAGGCCGATAGATCCGAAGCAAGAAACAAGCAGGCATTGGCCACATCCTCTGGACGCCCACCTCTTTTTAAAGGAATACCATCTCTCCAACCCTGTACTACCTTTTCGTCCAACTTATCGGTCATTTCCGTTTCTATAAAGCCCGGGGCAATAGCATTACACCTAATATTCCTGGATCCCAATTCCAAGGCAATGGATTTTGTAAATCCGATCATACCTGCTTTTGAAGCTGCATAGTTTGCCTGACCGGCATTGCCCTTAACACCTACCACACTGCTCATATTAACGATAGAGCCCTTTCTTTGCTTTAACATAGTGCGCTGCACGGCCTTGGTCATATTGAAAACAGATTTTAGATTTATCTCGATAACCGAATCAAAATCGTCCTCTCCCATTCTCATAAGAAGGTTATCTTTAGTAATTCCTGCATTATTGACCAGGATATCGATAGTACCACCAAAATCTTCCAATACTTGGGCTACCAGTTTTTCCGAATCCTCAAAACTGGCCGCGTTACTCTTATACGCTTTGGCCTTGATTCCCAAAGCGGTCAATTCCTTTTCCAAGGCCAAGGCAGGAGCCTCACTGGAACTATAGGTAAAGGCCACATTTGCCCCTTCCTTGGCGAATACTTGGGCTATACCTGTTCCTATTCCCCTACTTGCTCCCGTTATTATTGCAGTTTTTCCTTCTAGTAGCTTCATTTGTGTTATATATCTTAGTTGTTGATCAAATATAAGTTATGTTTTATCCGTTTTAAAATTTTTACCTGAAATGCAGGAAAAAATTTTAGGTCCATTTCTTTTAGACATAAAAAAAATCCCGTTTACACTGAACAATCCCGATAATAGGGGGTACAGCATAAACGGAATGTAACTTTTTTAAAAAGGGCTTACCCTAATACTTGCTTAACTTTTAAACCAATTTCTGCCGGAGAATCTACTACGTGAATACCACATTCCCTCATAATTCTCTTTTTGGCTTGGGCCGTATCATCACTACCTCCAACTATAGCACCGGCATGCCCCATTGTTCTACCTGCAGGAGCGGTTTCACCAGCAATAAAACCAACTATAGGTTTTTTACTTCCACTAGCTTGGTACCATTTAGCGGCATCAGCCTCTAGTTGCCCCCCAATTTCACCGATCATTACCACGCAATTTGTCTCCGGGTCATTGATCAATAATTCTACAGCCTCTTTGGTTGTAGTTCCTATTATGGGATCCCCACCAATTCCAATGGCCGTAGTAATCCCAAGACCTTGACGAACAACTTGGTCCGCAGCTTCATAGGTAAGTGTCCCTGATTTGGACACAATTCCTACATTTCCTTTTTTGAATACAAAGCCTGGCATAATACCTACTTTAGCCTCTTCAGGAGTAATAACCCCAGGGCAGTTAGGCCCTACCAAACGGCAGTCCATATGTTTAATATAGTCGTATGCCTTTACCATATCTGCCACGGGAATCCCCTCGGTAATGGTAATTATAACTTTAATTCCAGCGCTAGCGGCTTCCATTATGGCATCGGCTGCAAATGCAGGTGGAACAAAAATGATGGTCGTATCGGCCCCAACCTTTTGTACCGCCTCTTCAACCGTATTAAATACGGGCCTTCCCAAATGCTCCTGTCCTCCTTTGCCTGGAGTAACACCCCCCACTACATTGGTACCATATTCAATCATTTGTTCGGCATGAAAAGTACCTTCACTACCTGTAAACCCTTGAACAATAATTTTGGAATCCTTATTTACTAAAACGCTCATTATATATTTGGTTTATTTGATTGTGGCAAAAATAAAGTTTTGAAAATGAATTCTAAACTATTCTTTTGCTTATTTATTTATCTAATTTTTTTATAATGGACGGGATTTGCTTCACATAGGCTATTTGCCGTAATTTTTCCCTAGCCTCCTCAACGGGACTCCCGAAATAATTTTTACCCCCTTCCAAGGATTTTGACACCCCTGTTTGCGCCATGACCACCGCTTTTTTTCCAATGGTGGCCGCACTAGTGACCCCTACTTGGCCCCACAAGGTAACCTCATCTTCAATCACCACACAACCAGCAATACCCGTTTGCGAAGCAATAAGACAATTTTCACCAATTACCGTATCATGCCCTACATGTACCTGATTGTCCAGTTTACTGCCTTTTTTTATCAAGGTATCACCTGTTACCCCCTTATCCAATGTACAGAGGGCCCCTATATCAACATTATCCTCAATAACCACTCGGCCTCCCGACAACAGCTTATCAAATCCTTCCGGTCTTTTTTTATAATAAAAAGCATCCGATCCCAGAACAGAACCTGCATGTATGGTAACATTGTTGCCTATAACGCAATTGTCATATATAGATACATTGGAATGAATGGTACAGTTATCCCCTATAACCACATTGTTACCTATAAAACAATTGGGCTGAATAATAGTATCCTCCCCAATCTTTGCCTTTAATGAAATAGCGCTTTGAGCCTTTAAAAAAGGCTTAAAGAAAAGAGTCAGCTTATTAAAGTCCCTAAAAGGGTCGTCAGAAATCAACAGAGCCTTGCCCTCAGGGCAATCAACCTTCTTATTGATCAAAACAATAGTAGCCTTACAGTTCAATGCCTTGCTATAATATTTAGGATGATCAACAAAAACAATATCTCCCTTTTCCACAACATGAATTTCGTTCATGCCCATGACCGGGAAATCATCGCTCCCCACATATTCGGTACCGATTATGGTGGCTATTTGTTTTAGAGTATAAGGAGTAGGGAATTTCATAATTTTCCAATTAATTACCTATGTACGGTAGTCTGCCCAAAAGAGGTCCTATTCCTTGACACGCTCCATATAGGAGCCTTTCTCGGTATCAATTTTTATCTTATCCCCTTCATTGATAAAGAGCGGGACATTCACAGTTGCCCCCGTTTCCACCGTAGCAGGTTTAGTAGCATTTGTTGCTGTATTCCCCTTGACACCAGGTTCGGTATAGGTTACCTCCAAGACAACACTGGCCGGCATATCTACAGATAAGGGCATACTATCCTCGGTGTTGAAAAGAATGGTTACCACTTGACCTTCTTTCAATAATTGGGGCGCATCCAAGGAACTCTCCTGAAGAGCAATCTGATTATAATCATCGGTATTCATAAAATGGTAGGTTTCCCCTTCGGCATATAGGAATTGATAGGAACGTGTTTCTACCCTTACATCCTCTATCTTTGCCCCTCCGGAAAAGGTATTGTCCAACACCTTGCCCGTACTAACACTTTTTAGTTTGGTACGAATAAAAGCTGGTCCCTTCCCTGGTTTAACATGAAGAAATTCTATTATTTTATAAATGTCGTTGTTGTACCTGATGCACAATCCTTTTCTAATATCTGATGTTGATGCCATATCTATTAATTTGTACTAAAATATCCTTTCATGATTCCCCTCTGGGAATCTCTTATAAATTGTAAAATCTCATCCCTTTCTGGAGTAGCCTCCATTTCCGCCTCTATGATCTGCACGGCTTGGGTATTATTGTAATTCTTTTGATACAGAATTCTATAAATATTCTGTATCTCCCTAATTTTATCGGATTCAAAATCCCTTCTTCTTAAGCCTACAGAATTGATTCCTACATAAGAAAGCGGTTCCCTAGCCGCCTTAACGAATGGAGGTACGTCTTTCCGCACCAAGGATCCCCCGGTTACAAAGGCATGGCGTCCAATGGATACAAATTGGTGCACGGCCACCAATCCGGCCAAGATTACGTTATCGCCAATGGTAACATGTCCGGCCAAGGTTGAATTATTGGAAAAAATACAGTTGTTCCCTACAATACAATCATGAGCCACATGACAATACGCCATTATAAGACAATTGTCGCCAATAACGGTTTTCATCCTATCAGAAGTACCCTTGTGTATGGTTGCACATTCCCTAATAGTAGTATTGTTGCCAATTACAACTGTGGTATCCTCTCCGTCATATTTTAAATCCTGGGGAGGAGCCGATATAACAGCCCCAGGGAAAATATTACAGTTTTTCCCTATTCTTGCCCCTTCCATTATGGTAACATTGGAACCTATCCAAGTACCATCTCCAATAATAACATTATTATGAATTGTGGTAAAAGGTTCTACTACTACATTTTTGGAAATTTTAGCTCCGGGGTGAATATAAGCTAGTGGTTGATTCATCCTTTATTTCTTTTTAACTATTTGTGCCATCATTTCGGCCTCGCATACCAACTTACTATTGGCGTAGGCATAGGCTTGCATATGACATATCCCCCTTCTTATAGGTGTTATTAAGCTACAGTGGAAAATCAACGTATCTCCCGGTAATACCTTCTGTTTAAACTTTACATTGTCTATTTTCATAAAAAGTGTCAGGTAGTTCTCTGGATCGGGAACGGTACTCAACACCAATATACCACCTGTTTGGGCCATGGCCTCTACTTGTAGTACACCGGGCATTACAGGTGCTCCAGGAAAGTGCCCTACAAAGAAAGGCTCGTTCATGGTCACATTTTTCATCCCCACCACATGCTCATCTGACAGTTCCAAGATCCTATCTATCAACAAAAAAGGTGGCCTATGT
>JBFHGV010000193.1:0-6146 GCA_041582955.1 Arenibacter sp. | reverse complement strand
TTTCCGGCAATTTCTTTGGATTCCACCCTTACATATCTAGTGTTCATCGCCTTGTGGAACATATGGGTCCTGGTCGTGGGGTCAATGATTAAATTCCCAAATCTAAAATCCTCTATTGGCGACCAATTTTTACCGTTGGAACTAGCAAAGACCGTCCCCGCTTCAATCATACCCTCGGAAGTTTCGGTTTGAGGGGTATAGGCAAAACCTTTAATGGCATATACCTTCCCTAGATCTATAGTTATAAAATGATTTTTTCCATTTGCTGCAGAGCTCCAGTAGGTAGCATCATTGGCATCAAAGGCATTCTTGGAGACATGCTCACCTTCAACGCTATCTTCCCCGGCGGGTTTCCAGTCCCTTTTAACAATCCCGAACAATTGGGATGCTATACTGCCCAATTTTCCGTTCACTTCTGCCACGGCCTTCACTTCTCCCGAAGAAATAACAAAAGGCCCTTCATAGAGGGTGGAAGTGGCTGTTGGCTCACTGCCATCGGTAGTATATCTAATGCTATATCCCGAGTTTATATTTCCAGCTATATCCTCCCCATGGGGTTTCCATCCAAAGGTATCTTTCTTGGGTACAATGCTAACTTCGCCATCAACCGACCTTTCAAGGCTGAGCTGCGGAGGCCTTGAGGCATAAAAATGTGCCGATATATTGGCTATGGCCGGATAAAAACGGGATTCCAAAATTCTAAGTCGCACTTTTTTGGCAGTCACTTCCGGAAAGCGCAAAATACGTTTATAACCAATATTGGTTGCCGAGGCAATTTCCTTCCAAGCATTGTCTACCCAAATATCCAAGGCGTGTTTTTCTACGCGTTCACCGTGGGTCCCTATAGCCTCCTGTATGACCAGTCTGTTAAAGGTGATAGGCTTGTGGGCCTCAAGAACAATTTCATTGGAATCATCACCTACAAGCTTAAAAGTACTTAGGTCACTGTCCAATACTTCATTTGGTCCCTGGGCAGCAGATAACAGGTTAGCCTTATAGGTCTCGTTGATCCTTTTCCCTACATCTTGCAATACCGATACATCTGTAGCCGAAAATTTACCTTCCCTATTGGGGGGAATATTAAGTAGAAACGTAGAATTCCCACCTACGGAGCGTTCGTAGATATCAAATACATCATCGGCACTACGCACTTTTTGATCCTCATCGTCCCTGTAAAACCATCCTTCACGGATAGAGGTGTTGGTTTCTGCCTGTTGATAATGAAGATACTGTGCCTTATATAAATCCTCCCTACTCCCCAGCGATTCATCCGTTAAGTCAGGGAAACTATTCATTTGGTTTGGGTTTTCGGTATATGGAATTACGTTCCATTCGGTATCCCTTGTTTTTCCAGCTTCATTTCCACACCAGCGGATATCCTCTTTCCCGAAGATGACCGCTTTTGGGGCCAAAGCCTTTATAAGTTTCTTCCATGCCAGATAATTATAGGTTTGCCCGCCCTTTCTTTTCGGATGGGCACCATCAAACCACACTTCATGAATGGGACCATATTCCGTTAGCAACTCAAACAATTGGTTTAAGAAATACTCATTGTAATCGTCTACTTTAAAGGTAAAGGTGGATTTGTTCTCAAATGGCCTACCTTCCACCGGTCTCGGAATAGTTCTTTCCGTGTACTCGCTTAAATTTCCATATAACCCCTCCTTGTTCTCTATCTGATATAGATCTGCAGGGGAAAGATATACTCCTAGCTTAAGGCCATATTTTTTACAGGATTCGGACAACTCCTTTAGCACATCGCCTTTGCCATCCTTAAAAGGTGAAGACATTACCCCATGTTGGGTGTACCTACTTTGCCACAGTACAAAGCCGTCATGATGTTTGGCGGTAAAAATCACCATTTTCATTCCGGCATCCTTCATGGCACTGCACCATTGATCGGTATCCAGATTTTGAAGCTCAAATATTTTGGGATCTTCCATACCATTGCCCCATTCCATCCTAGTAAAGGTATTGGGCCCAAAATGAATAAAAGCGATAAACTCGTTCCTTAAGGCATCCAATTGGTTGGCAGTTGGCACCACATGGGCAGCTTTTAGCAATATACTATCCTTGGTATCGGCCTCATCTACTACAATGGTATTGTCTACCGGCATCACCAGGGCATTGGGCTCCGATCTAAGGGAGCACCCAACAACAAGCGTTGTTAAAGCTAGGCAACAAAATATTTTAGACATTAAGCTATGGTTACTTTTTTAAATCATACCCAACCCTATGGAAAGGGTTGGAATATGGCTCCCAACTTCTATCTTAAGAACCATATTCCATTTAAATATATGGGCAAATTTTTAAATTAAACTTATCCGTTCAATTTAATATACCCCCCATCAATCGGAAAATCGGTACCCGTAATAAACGAGGCTTCATCCGAACATAGGTAAACCGCCAAATTAGCCACCTCTTCAGGTTTTCCCATTCTACCAATGGGCTGGGATTTGGAAAGTTTATCGAACATTTCAGCCTCCTTGCCCGGGTAATTTTTATTTATAAATCCGTCTACAAAAGGCGTATGGATCCTAGCTGGAGAAATGGTATTGCACCGAATACCTTTATCCAAATAATCCTTGGCCACGGAGTAGCTCATGGTAAGCACGGCCCCTTTGGACATAGAGTACGCAAAACGGTCTGTAATACCTACCGATGAAGCAATGGAGGCCATATTCAAGATCACACCCCCTTTTTCCTTCATTTGGGCTATTACGGCATGCATACAATTATAGACCCCTTTTACATTCACATTGTAAATACGGTCCATATCTTCTGCACCCGTGCCTTCCAAATTCCCCACATGGGCAATTCCGGCATTGTTTACCAAAATATCTATGTATTGCTTTTCCGCAATACTGCTAATAATTTCGGCTACCTGTCCATGATTGGAGACATCACAGGCATGAAAGGTGGCCTTTCCTCCATTGGACGAAATCTCCTTTACCACACGCTCTCCATTTTCGGCATTAAACTCCAAAATGTGTACATCAGCACCTTGTTTTGTAAAGGCCTTTGAAATAGCCTCACCAATGCCGCTAGCGCCACCGGTGATTATTGCTGTTTTATTTTCTAAACTAAAAAGTGACATATTATTGCTATGATTATTTTTCTTTCTACTGTTTTATGATTATCCCTTAGCCAAGGAATCCTCTTGCCATACCACCCCATTGGGGAAACTGTAATCTTCCAAGGATTTCTCTTTCATGGTAATACTGTAGCCCGGCATGGAAGGGGGCATATAAGCACCGTTCTTTATCACCACAGGATCGTAAAAATGCTCATGCAAATGATCTACGAATTCAATGATACGATCTTCCAAGGAGCCGCTTATCGCAATATAATCAATCATTGAAAGGTGTTGCACGTACTCACAAAGTCCAACCCCACCGGCATGCGGACACACAGGGATATTGAATTTTGCAGCCATTAACAGGATGGCCAAAATTTCATTGACCCCTCCAACCCTACAGCTATCAATCTGACAAATACCAATGGCATCGGCCTGCATCAACTGTTTAAAGACAACCCTATTCTGGCAATGTTCACCAGTAGCCACTTTTACGGGCGAGACAGCCTTGGCAATTTTAGCATGTCCCAAAATATCATCCGGACTGGTTGGTTCCTCTATCCACCATGGATCAAACTTTTTAAGTTCGGCCATATTGGCTATTGCCTCATCCACATCCCATTTTTGATTGGCATCCATCATCAGTCTCAAATCACTTCCAATCTCTTCCCTAATTATAGCTGCACGCCGCATATCATCCTGTAGATCGGAACCTACTTTTATTTTCATGTGCTTAAATCCGGCCTCTTTTGCTTCCTTGCACAATCTCCTCATCTTATCATCTGGATAACCCAACCAGCCCGCAGAGGTAGTATATGCCGGATAACCATCCTGCAGCAATTTATCTATACGTTGCTGTTTGGTAGCTGCCTTATCCTTAAGCATAGCCAAGGCCTCCTCAGGAGTGATGGCATCCGTAATGTAAGTGAAGTCAACACACGAAACCAATTCTTCCGGGGTCATATCGGCCAAAAGTTTCCAAAGCGGCTTTTTTTCCACCTTGGCATATAGGTCCCAAACCGCATTGACCACGGCGCCCGTAGCCAAATGGATCACTCCTTTCTCCGGTCCAAGCCAGCGCAATTGACTGTCGCCAGTAATCATTTTCCAAAATGCACCCATATTGGCGGTAAAACTCTCCAAGGATTTCCCTTTCACCAAAGGAGCCAGAGAATTGATTGCCGCGGCACACAATTCGTTACCCCTACCAATGGTAAAGGTAAGACCATGCCCTTCCAAACCGTCTGGATGATCTGTTTTTAAAATAACATAGGCCGCGGAATAATCCGGGTCCGGGTTCATTGCATCTGATCCGTCCAAGGATCTACTGGTAGGAAATCGGACATCCTTAACCAGAACATCCGTAATTATAGTTTTACTGTCCATTTAATGTTATATTATTCGCACAAAATTACATCTTAACCACCTTTATTTCCACCACTAGAAACTCTAATCCCGATACTTTTTTAACCCTATTTGAAAAATAAGCTATTTTTGGGTATGAAGTTTAATGTATTCTGAAGGAGACATTCCGGTGATGGATTTAAAATGTCTGTTGAAATTAGAGATATTGTTGAACCCTGATTCATAGCAGACCGGTGTAATGTTATTACCGTTCTCTATCAACAATTTACAGGCATACCCTATACGGATCTCATTTAAATAGCGGGTAAAGGTTTTTCTATGGATCCTCTTAAAGAACCTACTGAAGGCAGAGGGGTTCATCTTAGCAATTTCGGCCACATCCTTGGAACCAATAGGCTGGTTAAAATTCTTAAAAACAAACTCATATATCTCATCCAGGCCTTTGTTATCGGTCTTATTAAAAGAGTTTAAAAACCCAGGACTGGAAAGCAACTGGTATTCCTCGTGATTGGCCAACTGATACAACACCTCCACAAAGCGAATGGTTTTCTCAAAGGGGTCAAAATCTTGTAATGCCATAATTTTTCCAATTACTTTGGGATCCATATTGGAAAATCTAATACCCTGCCTGGCCCTTTTGATCATTTGCTGAATTGGCTTCATCTCTATGGCATTTAGGAAATCTACCCCTAAAAAGTCTTCCTTGAAATGAATGGCTATGGCTTCGGACATCAACTTGGAATCGGGCTCAAAATATATTTCATCATTAAGCCACATATGAGGCAGGTTCTTACCTATCAATACCAGATCCCCTTCCGAAAATTTCTCTATCCCGTCTCCAATAAAACGGGTACCGCTACTTTTAACGATATACACCAATTCCAATTCTGGATGATAATGCCAAATTTTCAAAAAGTGGGGGTAGCTATTCTGGGTAACGGTAAACGAACTATTTTTTAGACTCGCCCTATTCAGAAGATGTAGCTTCATACGTATTATAAAGAAAAATTAAGACTCACTTTTAAAACATTAAATATACACCTTTTTTTAAAAGGTTTAGTTATTGGCAAAAAAAGTATTGTTTTAAGTTAATTATTTGGTTGAATTGCAACAAAAAAAAAGGTATTTTCGGACGGCAATTTTTGCGGATCTATTTGTAATACTATAAAAATAGACCTAAATTTTCTCACTCAAATTTTCAATTTGTTAATTTCTCTGAACATGTCAGGACAATCTTTAGCGCATTTATTGACTTCATTGAAAAAAGGAAATAGGGCCGCATTTGAAGCCATATTCGACCTGTACGAAAAACGGCTGTATTACTTTGTGTTTAGCATTACCAAATCTGAATATGCCACAGAGGAAATTCTTCAGGAAGCATTTATAAAAATATGGACCAAGAAGGAAACCATAGACCCCAGCCGTTCTTTTGAATCCTTTATTTTTACCATTGCCAAAAATTTAACCTATAATTACCTTAGAAATATTGCCAATCAACAATCGCTAAAAGAAGAATATTGGAAAAACGTTTCCGCTTTAAATGAGGAGACCAAAGACTCTATACTACTTGCCGAATACGAGGATATAGTAAATGACATCCTTGAACAAATACCTACCCAAAAGCGCAGTATCTATATTTTGTCCAAGCAACAAGGGAAAAGTAATAAGGAAATTGCGGATCTTTTGGGAATAAACCAAAAAACGG
>JBFHGV010000192.1:0-6153 GCA_041582955.1 Arenibacter sp. | reverse complement strand
CGAAGGCCATTGGATCCTTTTAAAAATCCAGAAATTCCACCTTCTCCATCCGCTTGGGTAGATTTAAAGCCATTAAATATATACGCCTGGTAGCCCAGGGAAAGGCTATTGAACCTTCCACTGACACCAATACCCAATTCCCTCCAAGTGGTAGGAACAATCACATTGTCCATGGCAGGTCTTTCGGTTCCGTTAAAGGTGGTAGGCTCGTGAAATTCATTTATAATTCCCATCGGAACCAACATCAACCCACCTCTTAGGTTTACATTATTGGCAACATTATAGTTGACAAAAGCCTGCTCTACATATATTTCCTCTACGTGCTCAACTTCCAATTCTGTAATGAACTGGGTTTTATCGTTAAATCTATACCCCAACAATAGTACAAGCCGCTGCACATCCAACTCCCCGTTGTCGCCCTCTGGCTGGTTATACAACATTTCCCCATACGCCCCTATGGTTACCGCGGAACCATAGTTTCCGGACAATAACCGCTGAGCCGCATTTAACTGTTTTTGAGGGTTGAGCATAATAGAGTCAGTCGCCGTTTGTGCCACCATACAGGTAGACAAAAAGAAGATAAATAGATATACAAAATTTCTCATCATTAAGGTATTTTTATTTAGACTTATTGTAAATAATTAAAAAACGAGTGCAAATATAATAGCAGAAACCATATTCACAAAGTTTATTTAAAATTAATCTAAATAAATGTTAAAATTAAAATCACGAAGAGCTTATGGGCAACCTACTAATGGTAAGAGGAGAATAAATCCGAAGCCTTATTGAATGCAGCTTCGAACGCCATCCAATTTACATTGGTATCCACCTTGGCGCTGGTAAAATAAGAAAGCATTTTTTCTGTCGGCATGTTGCCCGTAAGTTCATCTTTGGCCATAGGGCAACCTCCAAAACCCTGTACTGCCCCATCAAACCGACGACAACCCGCCCTAAATGCTGCATCTACTTTTTCGTGCCACTTGCTAGGCGTAGTATGCAAGTGTGCTCCAAATTCTATTTCGGGGAATTTTGGGATTAAATTGGAATACAAATAATCTATTACTTCTGGAGTGGAAGATCCTACGGTATCCGATAGCGATAATATTTTCACCCCCATTCCGGCCAATTTATCTGTCCATTCAGCTACCACATCCACACTCCATGGGTCACCGTATGGATTACCAAAACCCATTGAAATATAGGTCACAACCTCTTTACCATTGGCATCGGCAATGGCCAATATTTCTTTTAAAGTTTCAACAGATTGGGCAATGGTTTTATGGGTATTCCTCATTTGAAAATTCTCCGAAATGGAAAAAGGGTATCCCAAATAATTAATGGAACCGTGTTTTGTAGCATCCCGGGCCCCTCTAACATTAGCTACTATGGCCAATAATTTACTACTGGTCTTGGATAAGTCCAATTGCTTTAGCACCTCGGCCGTATCTACCATTTGGGGAATGGCCCTTGGGGAAACAAAACTACCAAAATCAATAGTATCAAATCCACAGTTCAGCAAGGACTGAATGTACCTCACCTTATTTTCGGTTGGAATAAAGGTTTTGATGCCCTGCATGGCATCCCTTGGACATTCTATTATTTTTATGGTATTGGACATTCCCTGATTATAGCTTTTTCAAAATTAAGATTATTTAATCAGATAGTAATAAATAAATGGCTATGCCCACAAAGACAAAAATCTGAAGCCACTTAAGATAACGGCCCAATTGTCCATTTTCCCGGATATATTTAGAAATAGTAGCTGAAAGTACGGCTATACTACTAAAAATGAGGAAGGAGACTATAATAAAAATGCCTCCCAAAACATAAAATTGTATGACAACACTTAAATGGTCACTAAATAAAAAACCAGGAAAAAAAGCCAAGAAAAAGATGGTAACCTTAGGATTTAGCACATTCATTATAAAACCTCGCTTATAAAGTACAAACAAGGATTGCCTATTGCCCTTTCCATTCCCTATTTCCAAGTTATCTCCACTATTGAACACCCTAAAAGCCAAATAAAATAAATATAGGGCCCCAAATAATTTAATGGTAAAAAATAATTGGGGGTACTGTTTTAGTAAGGCGGAAACACCGAATGCCAATAAACTGGTATGTACCAAGCACCCCGACATTAATCCCGATACTGTGGCTATTCCGTACTTTTTGCCATTTGTAATACTCTGAACCAATACAAAAATATTATCGGGTCCAGGAGATATAGCCAAGGCAGCAGTAGCAAAAACAAAGGTCAGTAATATTTCGTAGTTCAAAGTGCTGTAATTTTTACAAACATTCCATGTGCGGTCACGGCCATCCTAAGCCTCTACAAGATGAATAATTATCCAGACTATATCCTGCAATAATCCAACTTTTTTATATCTTCATCAAAAATATATCATAAAATATGAAACCGGTTTTTTATTCCATTGGCATATTGGCTGCCATTTTATTCATGAGTTTTAACACCACAAACAATTTTAACGTGAGCGAGGATTTACACAAAGTGACACCCAAGGCACAAGATAGTTTATTACGTCATGTAGTACTGTTTAAATTTAAGGAAAACACATCCAAAGAGGATATTGCCAAGGTAGAGAACGCCTTTGCTGCCTTACCTTCCAAGATACCTCAAATTGTAGGTTACGAATGGGGACTTAACAATAGCCCTGAGGGGTTAAACAAAGGGTTTACCCATTGTTTTTTCTTAACATTCAAAAGTGAGAAAGACCGCGCAATATATCTTCCACATCCTGATCACAAAGCATTTGGAGCTATCCTGACACCACATTTGGAAGATGTTACCGTTGTGGATTATTGGACCAAATAACAAGAAGCTATTACAATTGGGGACATCTTACTTAGTTCCTATAAAAATAGGACTATTCAACTGTTGGATAGTCCTATTTTTTGTAAAGCCTCCACCTAGTACAGTACAGGTTAAAAGTATTATTCTTTAGCTTTTAGCATTTTTTATAATGGCTTTGTTGATGTTCTTGATTAGGGCAGGCCCTTCATAAATAAACCCGGTCCACAATTGTACAAGATCTGCACCAGCGGCTAGTTTTTCCAAGGCATCATCAGCAGAATGAATTCCTCCAACTCCTATAATGGGAAAGGCCTTTTGGCTCTTTTCGGACAAAAAACGGATTACCTCCGTACTGCGGTCTTTCAATGGCCTACCGCTTAACCCCCCGCTTTCCTGCTGCAAGCTAGCGTTGGAACTTAAGTTTTTTCTAGCAATGGTAGTATTAGTTGCGATTACTCCATCTATTGTAGTGTCCTTCACTATTCCTATAATATCCATCAACTGCTCATCCGTTAAGTCGGGCGCAATTTTTAAAAGTATTGGCTTTTCCCCAACCTTTTTGGTCCCCGCCAATTTGGAGTTTTCCTTTTTTAGCTCTTTCAGCAATAAGGTAAGTGGCTCCCTATCCTGAAGCTCCCTTAAACCTGGTGTATTGGGAGAACTTACATTTACAACAAAATAATCTACATGGTCAAATAGGGCGTCAAAGCATATAAGATAATCGTTTGCGGCCATATCGTTTGGGGTAAGCTTGTTCTTCCCGATATTTCCCCCAATCAGCACCTTATGATTTTTCTTAAGGTTTTCTACCGCCTCAAGCACCCCCATATTATTAAACCCCATTCTATTGATTATAGCTTGGTCCTCTTTTAGGCGAAACAAACGTTTTTTAGGATTTCCCTCCTGAGGCTTGGGGGTCAAGGTCCCTATTTCTATAAAACCAAAACCAAAATCGGACAATTCATTGTAAAGTTTTGCATCCTTGTCAAATCCTGCGGCCAGCCCTACCGGATTTGGAAATTTTAATCCAAACAGCTCCCTTTCCAAACGTGGATCTTTTACCACATAAATAGCACGGAAAATTTTAGAAAACCCTAAGCGGTTAAGAAAACGGACCGAATTAAAGATTAGATGGTGTACTTTTTCCGGATCTAGCGCAAAAAGTAAGGGACGAAGTACAAACTTATACATGAAAACTATTTTCGGCAAAAATACAAACTAGCCGAAGTATACAATCCTATAAAACCGCTTTTTATTAACATTAGAACAGAAGTTATTCTGGTTGCACTACCAAAGGTCTTCTGGACACCTCCTCGCAAAGGGTTACATAGCGGTTATATTGTCTTTCATTGAACAATGCCAAAAGTTGAAGGTCATACTTTAAAAAAACCTGCTTTACCTTTTCCTCCAACGCCCTATGTTTTTCTCCCAAGGCAGTTAATTCTTCGGGAGTACTTTGAGGATGGTTCTCAAAAAGATTTTGACGCTCCTCGTCCAAAAATTTGGTTTCCAATTCCAAGGCCGCCTTGTATTCCTCCAATTTTGTTATCTGTTCCTCCTTTAACTGAAAAATCTGTATAATGGTATCCGTGTCGGTTACGCCAATAGCAAGACTACAATCTTGCTGTGCAGGGGAAGAAAACCATATTCCCATGACCAATAATAAGAAAGTAAATACTCTGGGAGACATAGACTGTTAATATGATTAGAAGACAAATATAAACTAATAATACCAGTACACAGGGAAACAACGAAAAAGGAAGGCGCTTCATCCCCTATCTTAGGAAGGTCCAAAGCTGAGGTCTACACCCACAATTAAGTGCTACAATTGACTATAAAGCAAAGTCAATAAAAACAAAAATATGCTGTACTTTTAGCCAAAATTTATTCCCATGCAAAATATTATAGATCGTTTTATAAGATATATTTCCGTAGACACCCAGAGCGACCCAAACTCTACTTCTACCCCAAGCACCCAAAAACAATGGACACTTGCCCATCAATTGGTAGAGGAACTAAAACAGATTGGTATGCAGGATGTGGTAATTGATGACAAAGCCTATATAATGGCTACCCTGCCCAGTAACATAGATAAAGAGGTTCCTACCATTGGGTTTATATCCCATTTTGACACCTCCCCGGATTTTACGGCCACCAACGTTAACCCCCAAATAATAGAAAATTATGATGGAGGTGATATTGTTTTGAATAAAGAAAAAAACATAGTGCTATCTCCCAGCTACTTTGATGACCTGCTACAATACAAAGGCAATACCCTCATCACGACTGATGGAAACACCTTATTAGGGGCAGATGATAAAGCCGGAATAACCGAAATAGTAACGGCAATGGAATACTTAATTAATCACCCGGAAATTAAGCATGGAAAAATCAGGGTGGGCTTTACCCCTGATGAAGAAATTGGCCGCGGTGCCCATCATTTTGATGTTGCGGCTTTCGGTGCAGAATGGGCCTATACCATGGACGGAAGCCAACTAGGAGAATTGGAATATGAAAATTTTAATGCTGCCGGGGCCAAAATAACCATTACGGGTAAAAGTGTACATCCGGGTTATGCCAAAGATAAGATGGTCAATGCCCTGATCATAGCCAACGATTTTATATCTCAGTTACCAAGCGATGAGATCCCTCAAAAAACGACAGGCAGGCAAGGGTTCTTCCATCTGCACCATCTAAGAGGGGAGATTGAATTGGCAGAATTGGAATTCATAATCCGGGACCACGATTTAAGCAAATTTGAACAACGTAAGCAATTGCTGAAGGATATTGCCGTAAAATTAAATGATAAATACGGGGAATATGTTGTGGTGGATATCAAGGACCAATATTATAATATGCGCGAAAAAATTGAACCGGTCATGCATATTGTTGATATTGCAAAGGAAGCCATGGAGTCCCTGGACATCACCCCTATAATTAAGCCCATACGAGGAGGTACCGATGGCTCACAGTTAAGTTATATGGGCCTCCCATGTCCCAATATTTTTGCTGGAGGCCACAATTTCCACGGAAAATACGAATACGTTCCCGTAGAAAGTATGCAGAAAGCTGTTGAAGTTATCGTGAAAATTTGCGAACTTACTGCCAACAGGGAAGGAAAATAATTTTTCCCCTCCCTAAACTTGAATTGGGCACAGTATGAAAGAAAAAATTGACGCCTACTATACAAAAGAACAACCTTTTAAGGAGGGGATTGGACTACTTCGGAAATTGGCCCTTAAAACAACCTTGACAGAAACCTTTAAATGGGGAAGTCCGGTTTACACCATTGACAACAAGAATGTTCTGGGTATCTTAGCCTTTAAGAATCATTTTGGTAT
>JBFHGV010000191.1:0-6158 GCA_041582955.1 Arenibacter sp. | reverse complement strand
GTTCTGCCTTTTTTTCGGCCATTTTGGTCTCCAGTACCTGATCCTCCAAATTTAAATTGGTAGACACCAGTTTTTGAACGGTAGACTGAATTTCATGGGTTCGCTCTTCAACAATATGCTCTAGTTTATTGGCATATTCCTCCAACTTTTCCTTATTGTTCTGAATTTGGGTCACATCATTCTGAACACCTATAAAATGGGTCAGTTTCTTATTCTTATCATAGAGTGGGGTAATGGCCAGGTCGTTCCAAAAAAGTGTACCATCCTTGCGATAGTTACGAAGCACTACCCTACATGGTTCCCCTTTGTCAATAGCCCTAGCCAAAGTGGCTATTTCGGGCTGCTCACAATCACCATTCTGCAAAAACCTACAGTTTCTCCCCAATACCTCACTTCTGTTATACCCAGTAATTTTTGAAAAGGCTTTGTTGGTATAAACAATGGGTAGTTCTGCCTGCTTTGCATCTACAATAATAATACCGTTTCCTGCGGCCTCCAAAGCCCTGTTCCTAATATGAAGGGTGTCCTCTATAGCCTTCTTTTCCGTTATATCAAACCCAGAGCTGATGACTCCTACTATATTATTGTCACCGTTGTGCAGCAATGCATTTCTCCATTGTATAAGCCGTTGTTCCCCATTGGCCGTAACAATAAAGTTTTCATAACTATCAGGAGGTTCAATAGAACCGGCCATAATTGCGTTAAAAAGGGTGGTCAATTCCTCTCTTTTGTTGGAAGGAATAAATTCATTAAACCAATTTTTGTGTATAATATCATCATGATCATATCCAAGTATCTCACATCCCTTTTTATTGATAAGCTCTACCTCATGTTCCCTATTGACTACAAGGAAAATAGAGGCTGAAGAATCCAGATATTGGTGGAGTCTCATTTTTTCTTTGGTCAAGGCCATTCTACTTTCCATCTGCTCGGTAATATCCTGCATAAAGCCTTCCAATCTTTCAATTTTTCCATTCTTGCCCTCTACACAAGAACCGCGTTCCAATATCCATATTACCCTTTTGTTGGCCGAAATGATCCTATAATAAAATTGGTATTCTTGTTTTTTTGAGATGGCCTTTTCCAATCCTGCCATTATTCTGGCCTTGTCCTCTGGATATATCAAATTGGTCCAACTTAGCGCTTCCTGTCCGTAAAACTGATCAGGGCCATAACCACTAATAGCTTGGCAGGCCTCACTAATAAACTCCATGGTCCATAAACTATCGGGCTTACGGCTGTATACTATTCCATCTACATTGGAGACCAAGGTACGCAGCCTTCTATCACTTTCAAAGATTGATATTTCTGCCGGTTTGCAGTAGATCACCTTGAGAAGTTGTCCTTTTATCATGCGGGGAACTACCCTAACATCCAATACAAACTCCGTCCCGTCCTTACGATGTCCCAAAATACGAATGGGATCGGAACTTGGGTTGTTCAGTTGCTCCAAGAAGGTGTTCTTTTTCGTTTCTGGAATCAACCCATACATACTCTTCCCCTTTAGCCCTCCAATCTCATAGCCGAACATGCGTTCCCCGGTACCGTTTACCATTAAAATAGATCCTACATGATCTACCACAATAAAACCGGCTATTGAAGATTCTACTATAGCCTCTAAAAGCGCATTATCTGTAATTTTTTTGTTCATTGCTCAGTCCGGGTTTACGCTTAACCTATACTTGAAACATAGGAGAAAAAGACAAGGATTTATTTCGATGTTGTTGCCAATGGACTAGCGCCATTTTAGGTATGCGGATCACTTCCCATTAAGTTCGGTAAATTTATTGACCCCTGCAACTGTAAGAAATGATATCCGTCATAAGTTAGGTCCAAAAACCTAAAGTATGATTTAGGTCATATTTGTACTGCTATCAAAAAAATAATTTTGAAACCATAACATAAATACGATTATTAGATGACGATAGGATTGGTATTATCCGGAGGTGGGGTACGTGGCATTGCCCATATAGGGGCCATAAAAGCATTGGAGGAACATGGAATTGTCCCTTCCCATATTGCCGGTACTAGTGCCGGAGCCATTGTAGGTGCACTCTATGCGGCTGGTTGCACATGGCAAGAAATATTGGATTTTTTTAAAAAGACAGAGCTATTTAGTTTAAACAATTACGCAAAGGGCAAACCCGGTTTTTTAGACACTGAAAAGTTCTATGACCAATTTAAGACCTATCTCCCCCATAATTCATTTGACTCCCTTAAAATACCGTTGTACATTACGGCGACCAACCTATTGGATGGAACACTGCATACTTTTCACCAGGGAGAACTTATAAAACCTATTTTGGCATCTGCAGCCGTTCCTGGTTTTTTTGCCCCCGTACAAATAGCAAATGGATACTTTGTTGATGGAGGCACCTTGAACAATTTCCCAGTAGATCTTATCAGGGCACAATGTCAACAAATAGTGGGCATATATGTAAATCCATTTGCAAAGGTAACCATTAAAGACCTTAACCATGTCAACAAGGTGTTGGCCCGGGCATATCAAGTAATGGTAACTCATGAAACTACACGTAAATTTAAGGATTGTAATCTATTGATACGTCCAAAGGAAATGGATCAATATGGTATATTTTCCTTTAAATCTATAGATCGCATATTTAATTTAGGGTACAGCGCCACCTTAAAAGCCTTGGAAAACAATCCATTAGCATTAAATCTACTTTCTACTAAAGATTCTGGAAATAAAAATGGAGTGTCCTTGGATACCCCATAAATATAAATTGAGGAACACGCAGCACTACTTGTATCAGGGCTATACCAAGATAGCACCCATAACTGTATGGTAGCCTTGACCTATTTCATATAACTGGATAAAAAATGCCCTCCCGCCTTACCTACTCACATGGACATATTTTGGGTTTTAGCGGGAGGGCATTACCGAAATTTTCTACAAATAATCTACTAACCTATTTGTACCTTTTTGGGCGGCATTTTTTTTGCCTCTTCCTTCTTAACAAGGTTAAAGCTCAAAATACCGTCTTTGTAGGCCGCTTTGATTTCTTCCTGTTTTACAGTTTCCGGCAATTGCAAAGATCGCTCAAAAGAGTTATAACTAAATTCCCTACGGGTGTAGTTATCTTCCTTATCCTCTTTGGAGGCAGATTTTTCGGCCGCAATATTAAGGCAACCATCCTCAATTGTAACTTCAAAATCCTTCTTTTCAAATCCCGGAGCCGCCAATTCAATTTCGAAGTGATCATCGGTCTCCTTGATGTTCAATGCCGGCTCCATCCTTTTGCCGTTCCAGAAACGATCTGGCAACATATCCCGGACCCACCTACGATTATCAAAAAAATCGTCCATATCAAAAAAATCTTGGGTCATTAAATTGCCAAAGGGCCTTCTTTTAAACCTAACTAGTGACATAATATTTATATTTAACGGTTATACTTTTTTTCAGTACCAAATTACATTCCAAGGTCTGTCCATAAAATGATGTAGGTCAGTCCCACCCTTTTTTAACGTATTTTAAGAGACATCCCTACCAACCTAAAACACACCCTGCCCACAGACCGTTTTTCATTTAGATACCTAGACTTCCAGCAATACATTCTAGCTTTTTTGTATTAAATTAGACAATATGATCAACCCTGCCGATTTTGGAATTGAAGGTTTATCCGATGAAGCCGTAAATCGATCTAGACAAGCCCATGGTGAAAACATCATGAGCTACAGGAAGGAGGACGGTTTTTGGGATGCCCTTAAAAGCATTGCCAAGGAGCCTATGGTGATCCTACTGATCGTGGCCTCCTCTATTTATTTTATCACTGGCAACAGTGGCGATGGTATATTTCTGGCATTGGCTATTGTATTGGTGGCCTCTATCTCCTTCTATCAGGATTCCCGCAGTAGAATAGCCTTGGAAAAACTTAAAAATTTAACCCAGCCCAATAGCAAGGTAATCCGCAATGGTAAGCTAGTGGAAATAAAAAGTGAGGAATTGGTAGTGGGAGACAGCCTAATGATAGAGGAAGGAAGTACTATTCCTGCCGATGGCACCATTGTACATTCCAACGACTTTTCCGTAAACGAATCCCTCCTCACTGGAGAATCCCTATCCGTATTCAAGAATACCGGCAATGAGGACAACCATGTTTATGGGGGTACCACGGTGGCCAGTGGTTTGGCCGTTGCCACAATAACAAAAATAGGCAACGAAACACGCCTGGGGAAAATTGGGAAAAGCATGGAAAGTATTCAAGAGGAAAAAACTCCCTTGGAACAGCAGATTGCCCGCTTTGTAAAAAACATGTCTCTTTGGGGAGGGATAATCTTTCTACTTGTCTGGGCAATCAATTACTACAGATCTGCCGACCTTTTGGACAGCCTGCTAAAAGCCTTGACCTTGGCTATGAGCATACTACCCGAAGAAATACCCGTGGCCTTTACCACCTTTATGGCTTTGGGAGCTTGGCGCTTAATGAAAATGGGGATCGTAGTAAAACAAATGAAAACAGTGGAAACCCTGGGTAGCGCTACGGTCATCTGTGCGGATAAAACCGGTACCATCACCCAGAACAAGATGCAACTTGCCAAACTTTACACCTTGGACACAGCCAAAGTACTTACATACGGCCAACCTTCTAACCCTGCGGAGGAAGAACTACTTACCATAGCCATGTGGGCCAGTGAACCCATCCCTTTTGATCCCATGGAGACCACTTTGCATGCTGCCTACAGCAGAACGACCTCTAAAGACCTACGCCCGCATTACAACATGGTACACGAATACCCATTGGGCGGCAAACCCCCTATGATGACCCATATATTCCAAAATGGGGAAGGCCAACGTATTATTGCTGCCAAAGGAGCACCAGAAGCCATTATTGCCGCTTCAAAACTCACAGAAATAGAAAAAAATCAACTGTTGGCCATTATAGAGGACTTAGGAAAAAATGGATACCGACTCCTTGGGGTGGGACAATCTCATTTCATTGGAAACGACTTTCCCAAAAAACAGCAAGATCTACACTTTACCTTTAAGGGATTAGTTGCATTTTACGACCCGCCCAAGGAAAATATCCAAGAGGTCCTTAAAGATTTTGGCAAAGCTGGAATTAAAGTTAAACTGGTCACTGGGGACAATGCCGCCACGGCTATGGCCATTGCCAAACAGGTTGGTTTTCCCGGCTATGAAAAAAGTATGTCTGGGGAAGAACTTATGATTTTAAGTGATACCGAATTGGAACACAAGGTAATGGATATACAAATTTTTACCCGTATGTTCCCGGAGGCCAAAGTACGTATTGTAAACGCCATTAAAGCCAACCAGGAAGTTGTGGCCATGACTGGCGACGGTGTAAACGATGGCCCTGCACTGAAAGCTGCCCATATAGGCATAGCCATGGGCAAAAAAGGTACCGAAATTGCCAAACAGGCGGCTCTATTAATTTTAGTGGACGACGATCTTTCCAAAATGGTGGATGCCATTGCCATGGGCAGAAAAATATATGGAAATTTAAAAAAGGCCATACAATATATCATTTCCATCCATATCCCAATTATATTGACGGTATTCATCCCTTTGGCTTTAGGCTGGGCCTACCCCTCAATTTTTTCGCCCTCCCATGTCATTTTGTTGGAACTGATCATGGGCCCCACCTGCTCTATCATTTACGAAAATGAACCCATGGAAAAAAACGCCATGGTTAAAAATCCTAGGCCATTTAGCACCTCTTTTTTTAAGTTTAAGGAGCTGGCAACGAGTATCATTCAAGGTTTGGCCATTACCCTTGGAGCCCTAATGGTATATAAATATGCCGTTTACCAAGGATACAACGAAGCCTTTACAAGAACCATGGTGTTTATGGTATTGATAAGTGCCAATATTTTTCTTACCCTGGTCAACCGTTCTTTCTACTATTCTATGTGGACCTCGCTGCAATACAAAAATAACCTGGTACCCCTAATCATATCCATTACCCTGATTTTGTCCGGACTCCTACTTGTTGTCTCCCCGCTAACGCGTTTTTTTAAATTTGAGACCTTGACCCTAAAGCAAGTAGCCATCTCCTTTGTGGTTGGGATGGTATCTGTAATGTGGTACGAACTCGCAAAATGGATAAAGAGATCCAGAAGAAAATAGAAGAAAAAACTATAACTTTTCCCCATAGGCCAAATCACCGGCATCGCCT
>JBFHGV010000190.1:0-6167 GCA_041582955.1 Arenibacter sp. | reverse complement strand
GATTGGTATGCCATTTAATTTTTTCTGCCAAAAATTGGCCAACTTCCGAAAATCCGGTGACATTTTCTGAGGTGAAGATTGCAGTGTTTTCATCCAATCCAAAAGCACTATGGGTAGGAGTTATTTTAAGAGGCTTGGGAATTAAATTCTCCGAGGATAAATCCGTTTTCGGGAAGTTTATTATTTCCTTTTTTTGTTGTTGACAAGCTACCAATGCAGAAAATAAGCAAAGTACGAGTAGGGATTTTAGTAGGATTGATTGTTTCATTGAAAAAGGTTGAATTAGTATTTTATGTTCTAGTTGAAGTATTTTAGTACATATGGGGTTTAATAACGGAATACCACAGCTCATAACCCTCATTGTTCATATGAAGTCCGTCCTCAATAAAAATATCTTGTCTTACCTTCCTGCCGTCCAACATGGCGTCCCATACATTGGCGTATTCCAAAGTGTTTTCTTTTTTACATAATCTTTTAAACCGTCGGTTTAATTTTTTATACCTTCTCTTCAAATGCCAACGGGCAATACTAGGTTTAGCAGCTATAATGACAATTTGGGTTTCCTGGTCCTGCTCCTTAACCTTATCAATTATTTTCTGGGTATTTTGTATAATCTCCCTGATCTTTTTTTCAGCCGCAATATCATTATCCCCCTCATAGATAAAAACTTTTTTTGGGGAGTATCTTAATATGAGTACGTTGTAATAATGAAATAAATCGGAGGTCTGGGAGCCTCCAAATCCTGAATTGACAATTTGGTGGTCTGGAAACATAGATTCCAGATTTTTCCACATGCGTATGGTGGAGCTTCCCGCAAAAACTGTTGTTTCTTTGGAAGAATCCCAAAGCGTGTCATACTTTTTTTGCAAGGATATTACCTGATTCTCATATTTGTTGGCATTCTGACCAAAAGCAAATACGGATAGCAAAAGAAATAAATAGGTTGGTGTTTTCAAGTTTATTGGTATTAAAGGTTAAATTATAAATAGTATTTGGTCTGGCATCATATTTTTCGACCAAGGGCATTGCTAGTGCCCTGTTGGTTTAAAACTAAGATTTATTTGGCGGAACTACAATTTTTTTGGCAAGGCGGCATAGCTAGAAATTGGCAAACCTGCTATCCGAGGACAAAATATGCGCTTTCATCTTAAATTCCTGACTTTATTTGAATTACTAGTATAGGGGTATGCTTGGTGGTATGGTGCGGAAACTAATATTAAGGAAACCTATGTTTACCTAATACCCCGTACATTCATTTCTAGGGTATACAGGGAATTCATAGCCGTAATGAACAAGGTCTTCTGTTTTTCTCCTCCAAAGGTTACGTTGGCCGTCCATTTTTGATCAATGGGTATGTGCTGAATTTGAATTCCATTATTGTTGAACACGGTTACCCCATTCCCGGTTAGATATACATTGCCCAGGTGGTCCATGGTCATTCCGTCAGAGCCCATATTGGTAAACAGTGTTTTATTGCTTAGGCTGGCATCTGGATTTATGGTATAGGAATAGGTTTTTTTATCGCCTATATCCGCTATGTACAACATGCTTCCGTCTTGGTTTCCAATAATGCCGTTGGGGCGGACAAATCCATCTGCTACTACTTGTACATCCTTTTTATCTGGTGAAAGGTAGTAGACACGTTGTTCTTTCAATTCTTGTTCGGTCCTGGTCCAATAGGATCGCTTGTAAAATGGGTCGGTAAAATAAATCCCCCCTTGTGGATCTACCCATAGATCATTGGGACCATTTAATTTTTTGCCCTCAAAATCGTCTATCAAAACAGTGACATTTTTTTGGGAGTCTATTCGCCACAGTTGGTTTTTGTTATCGGCGCAAGCCAATAAATTGCCTTCATGGTCAAAATACAATCCATTGGCCCTGCCCGAAGGTTGCATATAAGTGGAAACACTCCCATCTTTAGCTGACCATTTGATGATTCGGTCATTGGGTTGGTCTGTAAAAAATACATCCCCATTCGGGGCTACTGCCGGACCCTCGGTAAAAGCATAGTCTTTGGCCACCAAAGTCACTTTCGCCCCCTTGGCAATAAGACCTGTTTTTTTGGCCTTACAGGAAAAGGTGACTACTATAAAGGTTAATGCAAAAATGTGAAGGAATGATCTGTATATGTTTTTCATGCTGTTCTCAAATCGTTGATTGTGTTAATATCCTCTATATTTTTCTAGTATGCTGATTAGTCATGTCTGAATAAAACATGCGGTTAAATTAAGTTTTTTTAAGCATGTATGCTAGAGTTGGTCCAATTGATAATACCCTTTAAATGATTTACTTGGGGTGTAGTTATATAGTATTGAGCACATTAATTGAAAATTTTAAATATGCCCAGTGCGCCCACCCCAAGAATACTGCATATACTTAGCCATAAGACCATATCATATCCGATACCGGGGATAAAGGAGGGGTGTAATCGGCGGTATCTAAAATTAATAACGGCAAAGACAACAAGGAACAACAATAAAGATCCTACAATGCCACCTGTTATCACCATGAGCACCGGTAATTTTATAAAAATAAAGGTAAGGGCCCAAAGTAGTGGGATTACCCAAGCGGAGATCGCCACGGTCTTCTTTCTTAAATAGAGGTCTTGAAAGTTTATCCATCCAATTTGTCCAAAAATATCGGACAGTTGTCTCGTCCAAGCGGCTAGGGCTGCAAATAGGGTAGAGAAGAGGGTAATAAAGGACCCAACCAAAAAGGCTATTTTGGCGTAGGGGCCCAAAGATTCTGTATACATGGCAGAAAGAGTTTCTATCATGGCAAATCCCTCGGGGACCTTACCCTGGGCATGTAAAACGGCCGCACCCAAAAGGTAAAATGCGGCCGTTACGGAAGTGTATACCAACATGGCAATGATAGCGTCCAATTTCATCACCCGTATCCATCCATTGGCCCTATTCTTCCATGCCTCAGAATCATCTTTTTTACCGGTGTAGGAGGCATACCCTTTTTCCAAGCACCAATAATTATAGTGTATTATTTCATCACCTCCAACACCTGTTATACCAAAGGCACCCAGGGCAACGGCTACCGCAGTTTTGGGTAAATCTAATTGTAGGCCACTCCAAATATTTTCCCAGGAAATTTGATAAGGAGTATAATTTAGGAAGTAGAGCGAAGCAAAGGTAAATAGGGTAAAGAAACTGATCATCAATAATGAGAACTTCTCAATAAAATTGTAATATCCACGGTATACCATTAGTGCTACAACAATGGCTATCAGTATACAAAATAGTGAGACACTGGCCTGGGGAACGGCAATATTTAGGATTATAGCAACCCCACCTACAATACCGCCTACCTGTAGTAATTTGACCAGCATAACGCCAAGTACGGCCCAAACGCTCCATTTGGCTTGACCAAATCGCGGGCCGGGCAAATTATTAAAAGATTGCATGGCTGTTTCCCCGGTAAGAATAGTATGCTTTCCAAATTCCAATTGAACGGCGACCTTTACGAGACAGCTAACAATAATAACCCAAAAGGTTATAAACCCGGCCTTGGCACCAAGCGTAGTTGTGGCAATCAATTCACCGGACCCAACAATAGAGGCGGACAAAATGAAGCTGGGTCCAAGAAATTTTAACCGCTCCCTAAAGGTTGTGGGCGGATTTCTAATTTTGTCCTTTGAGAGAACATAGGGATCGTTTAACTGGGACATATTGGTTTATGGGTTGGTTAATTGGAATAGCAATGCCAGGTTGCCACAGCGGTGAACCTTGGCTAATGTTGATGGTCTTTTTCGTAATGTCTCTTTAAAACATCTTCCCCGTAATCATTGGTAAGATCCCGGACCACGGTATGAACATGATTGGCGTTGTTTTGGGTATTGTCGTATTCTATAAGTAGGGTGGGACCATGAATTCGAAAATAATGGCCTTTTCCCGGTGCTAGGCTCCCGGCCCAAGCAAAGGTTAAATGCTCAATGCCTGCCTTTTTTATCTTCTCCCTAAAATTTTTGGCAAAGTTCTCCTCGTAATTGTTCATGTACAACTCCAATAGCTCCATAAAAGTAGCTTTCTGGTTTTCGGAAAGTTTTGAAAAGGGAATGCCTACTTTTTCCAGTTCCCCGACTTTTCTTTTGGTCAATGAAATAACATCATTTGGTGCAATATTGGAAAATAATACGGTTTTCAATTGCTCCTTGCTCATGGAGTTTACCAGGGCAAATCCAAGTGTTGCCTCTTTTTTCAAGACTTCCTTTCCTTTGTATTGGGTACTGCGGACAATACCTGGATTGGTGCCAAAGAAGGTAGGGGTAGCAGAACTTAGCAAGCCTTCAGTGGAGGTGAAATTTAGGGATAGGTGATGCCCTTCAAAACGCCACCCCCAAGGTTCGTTGGCCGAAGGTTGGCCAAAAATGCAGAAATGATAATTTAATGGATCGCGCCTTGGTCTTCCATCGGGCATAGTTCTGTCGTCGTTTTCTATGATGTGCAACACGGTTTCGAGCTCCATTATTTCTTTGGATTTCCGAAATCAGTCCTCGCTCAAGCAGGCCCTAAGCAATTTTAAGGCGGCAGTTTTTTGGACTTCGTTAAAATCATGAAAAGTAGCGCCCTGCCTGGTAATGGGAACATAATTCATATTGAACCTTTCCAAATCCTCCAGAGCAAACAATGTTTTGTCCTTAAGCTCTGTGGACAGAGTCCCTAAGAAGGTATTTGCTATAGCCGGTAGGTCCTGTGCCAATAATCCTCCAGAGAGGAATAGAAGTAAGAATGAAGTGATTATTTTGGTTTTATTAAAAGTACTGGTCATGGTTTTGATTTTAATTTAACGATTTTGGTCTATTATGGCTAATCGATTACTTAGATGTTGTAAAAGTGGAGAGACTTGCATGGAGGCTAATATTTAACAGCTCCTGTATGTATTTCCGTCTGCCAGCTTGTACATGGCTTTTTTACAAGTAGGGGATAGGCCCATTTCGGCTTTTGTGGATATTTTATTTTTCATGGTCGTTATAAGTTGGTTGGTACAGAAGGAACTAAAGTTAAATAAAAAACTCGGAACTTACGATAGTTGAAACCGTACGGTCTTTGTATTTTTGCTTAAAAGTCAAATTTATGAACTCTCGAGAATCCCAATTAAAAGCCTTTGATCGTTTGCTTACCATTATGGATGAATTGCGAAGCCAATGTCCATGGGATAAAAAACAGACCATGCAGAGTCTACGACACCTGACTATTGAGGAAACCTATGAATTGGGTGATGCCATTCTGGACAATGATTTGGAGGAAATTAAAAAGGAGTTGGGCGACGTGCTGCTCCATATAGTATTTTATGCCAAAATTGGCAGCGAGACCCAACATTTTGATATTGCCGATGTGGCCAATGATATTTGTGAAAAGCTTATTAACAGGCACCCACATATTTATGGGGACACTGTAGTGGCCAATGAGGAAGAGGTAAAGCAGAACTGGGAGAAAATTAAGCTCAAAGAGGGTAAAACGAGTGTCTTGCAGGGGGTTCCCAATGGACTCCCGGCTTTGGTAAAGGCCAATCGGATCCAGGACAAGGTAGCCGGGGTTGGTTTTGATTGGGAGAAGCCAGAGCAGGTTTGGGAAAAAGTAAAGGAGGAGCTTGGAGAATTTCAGGAAGAAGTGAGGCAAGGAAATACAGATGCTATGGAAGCCGAATTTGGAGATGTTCTTTTTTCTATGGTCAACTATGCCCGCTTTTTAAATATCAACCCAGAAAATGCGCTTGAACGGACCAACAAGAAATTTATAAAAAGGTTTAAGTATTTGGAACAAAAGGCCAAGGAACAAGGCAAAGCTCTAAAAGATATGACCTTGGGAGAAATGGACGTTTTTTGGGAAGAGGCCAAAACGGTATAATTTTTAAAAGGCTTTATAAAAAATCATTGTTCCTATTTTGGATTGTCCCAAGTTTTTTTGGGCAGTCTTTTTTCTTATTTATTTAATAAATAACCAAAGAAAAATGAGAGGATAATATATATTTACCCCTTCAATATAAAACACCGTGTTTAAAAATTACACCAAAGAGTTTCGGTACAATTTAATCCTATCCTTTCCGGTTATTTTGGGAATGTTGGGGCATTCTTTTGTGCAGTTTGCAGACAACATCATGGTGGGACAATTAGGGACAGCAGAGCTTGCTGCAGTTTCTTTGGGGAACAGTTT
>JBFHGV010000189.1:0-6206 GCA_041582955.1 Arenibacter sp. | reverse complement strand
CCAAAGCAGCCTGTCAAAATTTGAGGTTCTCCCCGTTGAAAGTCATGAAAGATCAGCCCTTCGGAGCGGGGGTGTCACGAACATTGAGTGATCAAATTCGCAGTGATCTCCAGCAAGTCGCATCTCGCTGATTTGTTTGTCTAGCATGGGGCACGATTGGGTCGCAGTGGGGTCTGAACAAATTCTCCCCAGTCTTGGTCTGGCACAGTTGTGGCACTCGGTCTCAACGCCGACCTTGTTTCAAATTGAATTGTCATTGAATCCTTACGAAAGTCGCTGTCTGCGCGATTGGCTAGCGCGACGCTGGCAGTTCAATTCATTGTGCTTCGTGTCGATCGTATGCAACGAAAGCATGTCCTTGGTGCTTAAGCGTCCATTTTCAGCGCCTAATTCCCTCAGTGCAGTTGCTTTTCATGACGCGTGGCTGGAAGGCCTTACCAAGGAGATCGACAAAGCCCGGAACGCCAGGATTTAAATATCGGGTTTTCTGCCCCAGTTGTGTTGTGTGGTTTGTGTTCTTGCCTAGCTGTACTTCAAATACATTTGCTTGAAAATAAAAGCGAAGTTCACAAAGGACTGAAATGCAAAAATTAGATCTTCATCTGGAGCTTGGTCGATTTCCATACAGAATCGAAGACAGTTGTCGTGATTTGAAATGCTTAATCCTGAGTTGACAGGAATTTCGTCGTGTATCCCTGCAGCAAGGCTCATAGCGTGTTGAACTTGAATTTCCTGAACGCTTAACGAGTGCCCCAGCTTGCTCAGGCGGGTGCTTGCTCGGCAAATGGTGTTGCTGATCGCTGTTGGGCAGGTTATCTCGTGCAATTCAATGAAGAAATTCTGTTCGAATGCAATTCGGTAACCTGGAGTTCCATGGAGTCCGACTTGGGGCTAACAAATGCTGATTATGCCTCTATAATTTTTGTGTACAGTCTGGTTTATACAATTGGACAATTTGTTAATGGTTACCTGTCAGATACTTTTGGACCAAGAAAGGTGGTTACATTTGGCTTGCTTCTGGCGGCCTTTGGAAATTTATTCCTTGGGCTGACCTTTTCCGCAGGGGTAATTGTGTTTTTAATTGCCGCCAATGGCTATGGGCAATCTACGGGTTGGAGCGGTCTAATAAAAAATATGACGCCTTGGTTTAGGAGGACCGAGCGGGGCATAGTAATGTCTTGGTGGTCTACTTGCTATGTTACAGGAGGCTTTCTGGCTACCATTTTTGCTACCTATGCGGCTTTTGATATGGAATTGCTTTCGGACTTGGGCTGGAAAAGGGGCTTTATATTTCCCTCTTTGATTCTGTTCGTAATCGCAACCCTCTATTTGTTGTTTACCAGAAACAATCCGCAGGAGGTTGGTCTGTCCAAAATAGTAGAGGATAAATATCAGTTTGACGGTGGGGCCAAAGTGGAAAAGCTGAAAATTTTGGGACTGTTGGTGAGAAACAGTTCCCTTTGGATCTATTCCTGCTGCTATATGATCCTAAAAATGACTCGCTATGCCTTTCTTTTTTGGTTGCCGGTCTATTTGGAAAAAGCACTACATTATGATGTGAGCAATGCCGGCTATATGTCATCGGTTTATGAACTTATAGGTTTTTTTGGGGTTATTCTGGCCGGCTATAGTTCGGATAAAATTTTTAGATCCAATCGCTTCAGTACCGTTGCCATTATGATGATAGCCCTTGGCTTTGCCTGTCTTGCCCATCCCTATATGGTTCCCTATGGAAAAATAGCGACAATGGTAAGCATTGCCCTAATCGGTATTGCGACCTATGGACCAGATTCCTTGATCTGCACGGCGGGTTCAATGGATGTAGGGGGAACAAAGGGAGCGGCCATGGCAGCGGGCATCATTAATGGAATGGGGTCTATAGGACAAATGTTTTCGGGTTTTATCGTCGTGGCGATAAACGAACACTATGGCTGGAACAATCTCTTTTACTTTTTTGTGGTCATGTCCTTTATTGGTGGAGGGTTGGCTGCGCTTAAATGGAACCAGCAAAGTACCGATTAAGGTGAGGAAAAAGGATTAAGAAAATAAGTGTAGATTAAATAGGGTAGCTAGTTTTTTTGCCCTTCCGAAATAATGAAAAAACGATGAAAAAGACAGATTTAGTGATTGTGGGAGGCGGTATATTTGGTTGTGCCATAGCCTATTACTATTCTAGGAACAACCCAGATAAAGAGGTGTTGGTATTGGAGCGGAATGAACTTAACAACGCGGCTACCAGTAGGGCGGCGGCCCTTATGACCATGGTGCGTTCCAAGCGTTCCTATATTCCCCTTACCATTGAGACCTTTAAAGTAGCCAAGGAAATGGAGGAGGAACTGGGGGAAACTTTGGATTTTAAGGTGGTAGGTATGATGCATGTAGCAGCCAGTGAAGCCAAGGTAAGGGATTTGGAAGCGCTAATGGATATTGCAAGGGAATACGATCAGGAAGCCTATTACATCAGTAAGGAAGAAGCCAAGGAAAAAGCTCCTTGGTTAGAGGTAGAAGAAGCTATAAAAATAGGCTTTGTTCCTAACGAGGCTTATTGTGATCCCTATATGTTGGGGACATTTTTTGCCAGATGCGCTAGGAAACATGGAGCGGTAATAAAACAGGGTATAGAGGTGTTGGGCTTATTGCATGAAGCCGGTACAGTGACTGGGGTGAAGACTGCCGAGGGAGAAATATATGCAGGCAAGGTTGTGGATGCCGCAGGAATTTGGGCGCCCATCCTCGCCAAGGAAATTGGGGCCGGACTGCCCATGGCCCCCGTACGCAGTCAATATTGGATTACCGAACGTGCCGATATTTTTCCAGTAGATTCCCCCATGGTCCTATTACCGGATGCCCAAGCCTATACAAGGCCCGAAGGTGGAAGTTTACTTTTCGGGATACGGGAAAGTAAGTCCTTGGTGGCCTCACCAAAGGATGTTCCAAAAGATATTTCGGATTTCGTTTTTAGTCCGGATGAAGGTATGAACGACCTCTTGGAAAATGGAGAGCGATTGGCGCGTTTTTTTCCAGGATTCTATGACATTGGCATCAAGTATTATGTGGCCGGGTTTTCGGGCTATACGCCAGACTCCCAATTGGTGATAGGAGAAGTGCCGGGCATAGAGGGCTTCTTTGTGGCATCGGGCTGCTGTGGGGCCGGGATTTCGGTAGCTGGCGGCGTAGGGCTTGGAATAGCAGAAATGGCAGTAGGTAGGCCTAACCCCTTTGATTTTTCGGAATTCAACATCTCTAGATTTGGCAAAATAAATCCCTTTGATGAGGAATGGCTGAGCAAATGTGCGGCTGCCAGATCCAATAAAGTAAGTGGTTAAACAATTAATAAAATATTATGCAAAAGCAAGAAAAAGGACGTCGCAAGTTTATGGCCAATATAGGGCTGGGCTCATTGGCCATGGGATTGGGCAATGTTGGGGCCTACGCCTTCGCACCTAAGAATGAATTCACTAAAAAAAACAAGGTCAATATTGGTTTTATAACAGATGTTCATCACGGCTTCTGTGCAGACGCGCTGGATCGTTTGCAGGTCTTTTTAAAAGAGGCATCCTCCCGAAAATTGGATTTTATTATTCAAGGCGGGGATTTTTGCTATGCCACAAAAGAGGCCCAAGAATGCATGGACCTTTGGAATACCTATAAAGGGGAAAAATATCATGTGTTGGGAAATCATGATATGGACAAGGTAAGCAAGCAAGAGGCCATGGAATTCTTCGGAATGGAAAAGAACTACTATTCTTTTGATAAGGGCGACTTTCATTTTGTGGTAATGGACGGGAACTACATACTTAAGGATGGGAAATACCAGGATTATGGTTACGCCAACTTCTACATCGACCAACAGAACAGAAGTCTGGTCAACCCGGAACAAATAGAGTGGCTAAGGCAGGATTTGGAAAAAACGGACAAGCAGACCATCATTATTTCCCATCAGGCATTTGACGAGATTTGGGACGGTTGGTCCTCCCCAAGTAGGTTTGCGGTTAGAAAGGTTATTGATGATGCCAATAATAGAACGGATTATCAAAAAGTAATTGCTTGTTTCTGTGGGCACCATCATGTGGATGATCATAGTTTCATCAACAATGTACATTATTTTCAAATGAACAGCGCTTCCTACTTTTACGTAGGGGAAGGCTATGGTTCCGATGGCAGCAAGGCCATGTACAAGGATTCGGTCTTCGCCTTTTTGTCGTTGGACCCATCTGGCCATATTGCCATTGAAGGGAGGCAAAGTCAATTTGTGAAACCTACCCCAATGGAAAAAGGCCACCCCGATGCGCCAAGACTCTCGGCATCCATAAGTGATAGAAATGTAGAATTTAAAAAGAAAGCTTAAGCAGAAGTACAATAGCACAATACAGGAAACAATGGCAAATCAATTTAACTATGGGACAGACAATTGTCCGTTTAAAGGAGGTAATAAGGTTAAACCACTGCTCAAGGCCATAGATAGCCGTATAAATGGGCCATGTAATGGGAATTTTAAATTAAAAATCCTTCTCATTGCCATGGTGACCGTTAACGTAATCGTGGCGCAAAAGCCGGTCTTTCAAATGAATTTTGACGAGCACGACTTTAAGGAAAAAATAATTTCCAAGGATGACGCAGTGTATATGGTAGACCTTCAGCAATCCCAATTTGTTGAAGGTCTTTCCGGCAAGGCTTTGGATCTTTCGGCCAATGCTTCTTTAAGAAGGCCATTAAAGCTGGATGACAGTGCTTTGCCTACCCTTTCGGAGCAAACTTCCTTTGGTGTTCAGATATGGGTAAAAACCCTGCCCGATGCTAAAATGGGGGCTGTTATTGCCGGAAACAAAAAAGCTGATGAGCCGTCTGCCAAAGGTTGGCAGATATATACCCAGGACAACGGTGCCTGGGCATTGAATGTGAGTGACGGGAAGAGTAGCTATGATTATAGGCCCACGGCGGAAAGACAGGGGGTAAATGATGGCGACTGGCACCAGATAGCCTTTGGCATGGATAGGGAAAAAAAAGAACTTTGGATATATTTTGATGGTAAAAACGTAGCCATTTATAATATCTCTGGACTTAAGGGGCTGGAATCCGAATTGGCAACGGTCATAGGAGGCTCCGATGAAAAATGGGAATACGGGTCTTATGGGCAATGGAATGCCTTTAATGGTTTTTTGGACGATATAAACGTATGGGAGACCGCAATACGTCCACAACAGGTGAAGGATTTATATGCCCAGTATTATCCCAATAAGGGTCTGGGGGATATAGGCTTTAATCCCAAACACCTTAAGGTATTGACCTGGAACATATGGCATGGCGGACATAGATATGGCAAAGAGGTTGGGGTGCAGCGTGTTGTAGAGACCATAAAAGCTACCAATGCCGACCTAATAGGGCTTATAGAGACTTATGGTTCCGGCGAAATAATAGCCGATTCATTGGGCTACTATTTTTACTTGATAAGTTCTAACCTGTCCATAATGAGCAAATACCCCATTACCGAAACCGTAACTGCCTTTAGGCCTTTTAATTTTGGTGGTGCAAAGCTTAGGGTGGGACCCGGTAAAGAGCTGGTGTTTTTTGACACATGGTTGCATTATTTGCCAGATTATGGCAAGAATATCGTTGAAGATAAAATGAATGCCAGAGCATTGATAAAAGATGAAGCCGATACCCGTCACGGAGAAATAAAGGATATTTTAAGGGAGATCTCTTCCTACTTAAAAAATACTGGTGATGCTCCTATAATAATGGTAGGGGATTTTAACGGTGGGTCACACCTTGATTGGACCAAGGAAACCAAGGAAATACACTATGGGAAGGCGGTGGAATGGCCCGTTAGCAAGGAAATGGAAAAAGCTGGTTTTGCAGATAGCTACCGGCAGCTGCATCTTAACCCGCTGTTGGACCCGGGCTTTACCTGGACCCCTAGAGCAGCAACCTCATCGGATAAATATGGGTTGCGTGACCGGATAGATTACATTTATTACAAAGGCCGGGATTTGAGCCCCATAGAATCCAAGGTAATCAATTATCACCCTATTATGTTTCCTTCAGATCATGCTGGGGTACTAACTGTTTTTCAATTACACTAAATGCATTATTAAAATGAATAATTATAAAATTCTACTGCCCATATTATTGGTTGCCATTAATGTTTTTGCCCAAAGGGAAACGGCTCAGAATCTTATACTAATATCTGTAGATGGCCTACGGTG